>VFKU01000456.1 GCA_009885415.1 Rhodothermota bacterium | reverse complement strand
TAGCCCACCAGGATCAAGAGAATCAGCAACAGCCCCGGCATCAGAATCGTCACCGCGCGCTCGATCCCCTTCTGCACGCCGCCCATCACCGTCGCGCCCGTGAGCGCCAGCATCAGCGCGCTCCACGCCAACAGCGCCCCCGTATTTCCGAGCAGCGCACCGAAGTCGGCCGAGACTTTCTCCGGCGACGCGTCCACAAACGCGCCGCTGCCCGCGCGAAAAATGTACGCAAAGGCCCAGCCCGTAATCACGACGTAGTAGGTGAGAATCAGATAGCTCGTAGCAATGCCCAGCAGGCCTATCGCCGTCCACTTCGTAGTCGTACCCGCCTCGCGAGCAAGCGTGCCCACCGCCGTCACCGGGTTCTGCCGCGCGCGGCGGCCCATCAGCACCTCCGCCATCATCACCGGCACCCCGACGAACGCGATGCACAGCAGGTACACCAGCACAAACGCACCGCCGCCGTTTTGCCCCGTGATGTACGGAAACTTCCAGATGCTGCCGAGCCCCACGGCCGAACCCGTGGCCGCGAGGAAAAACGCCATCCGACCCTTCCAAAATCCGTGAATGGACTGCCGCTGCTCCGCCACGTCGCGCCCTCCCGGCCCCTTGCCGCGCCTAGTATACGGCGCGGCCCCAAGCATCCCAAGAGTGACGCGATGCGCGAGATTGTGTTAGCGTGGCCGGAACCTCGCAGGCGCCATCCGGGGTTTCACGAAACAGAATCAAACAGAATCGCGCATCCCCGGACGGGTGCGGACAAACCGGAGGAAGCTACGATGACGAAGCAACGAATCTTCATACGACTCGCGCTGGGGCTCGCCGTGATCGCCGCGTCGGGCGCCTCCGCACAAGACACCGCCCAAAAAGGAGCGACCGCCGTGGAAACACCCAAACAATTGACCCTCGGCGTGATCCTGTATCCCACCTTCGAACCCCTCGACGTCTTCGGGCCCGTCGAAATGTTCATGTCTGTCCCTGGCAACCTCCTCAAAGTCGTCTTCATCGCCGAAAAAGCGGGACCCGTGGAAGCCGGCACGCAAAGCCAGAAAGGCCCCAAGGTCTACGCCGACTTCGGCTACGACGACGCGCCCAAACTCGACATCATCCTCGTGCCCGGCGGCTTCGGCACGATTCCCCAACTCCAAAACGAAAAAACCCTCGCCTTCATCCGCGAGCGCTCGGCGCAAGCGCAGATCACTACCTCCGTCTGCTCCGGCTCGGCCATCCTCGCGAAGGCAGGCGTGCTCGACGGCAAGAAAGCGACGAGCAACAAAGCCTACTTCGACTCGATGATCGTCGCCAACGGACCCAAGACGGAATGGATCCGCCAAGCCCGATGGGTCGAAGACGGAAAGTTGATCACGTCGTCCGGCGTCTCCGCCGGAATCGACATGGCGCTTGCCGTCATCGCCAAACTTTGGGGCATGGAAATGGCCGAAGGTATCGCCAAAGGCACCGAGTACGTCTGGTCGAAAGATCCGAGCAACGACCCCTTCGCCCTGCCCGCGAAGTAGCCCCCAGACGCATGAAGTTTCACCGCGACGACGCCGTGCTCTATGTGCCGGACGGCACACCGCCCGCCGCCGCGCTCGCGCGCACGACCCACCTCGGCATCGGCGCGCACCAGGACGACCTCGAGATCATGGCCGTCGACGGTATCTTGCGGTGCTATGGCCGTAGCGACGCGTGGTTCGCCGGGGTCGTCGTCTCCGACGGCGCCGGCGCGCCGCGCGCGGGACGCTTCGCCGACTTCACCAACCCGCAAATGGTCGCTGCGCGCATCGAAGAGCAAAAACGCGCTGCCGACATCGGCGAATACGCCGCGCAAATGATCCTCCTGCATCCGACCGACGAATTGAAGGACGGCAAAAACGCGCGCCCCATCGACGATCTCGAAGCCATTCTCCGCGCGACCCGCCCCGAAGTCGTCTACACGCACAACCTCTTCGACAAACACGACGCGCACGTCGCGGTCACTTTGCGTGTGCTCGCCGCAATCCGCCGTCTCGCGAGCGCCGAGCGCCCCGAAAAAGTCTACGGCTGCGAAGTCTGGCGCGACCTCGACTGGCTACCCGACGACGAAAAAACCGTCTTCGACTGCTCCGCGCACGAAGATCTGCAATTCAAACTCCTCGAAGTCTTCGAATCCCAAATCGCCGGCGGCAAACGCTACGACCTCGCCGCCCTGGGCCGCCGCCGCGCCCACGCCACCTACCACCAGCCCCACCAGGTCGACGCCGTCACCGGCGCCATCTACGCCACCGACCTCACGCCCCTGACAGAAAACAACGCCCCCGATCCCGCCGAGTACGCAGAGGCCCTACAACAAAAATTC
>VFKU01000159.1 GCA_009885415.1 Rhodothermota bacterium | reverse complement strand
GTCGGTGCGCCTGACTGCCGCAAGTTGATCCTGAGATCCGAACACTGCCTATTACTTGCAATCAATGTGGACCAATTTTCGGGATGGACAGTCAAATCTGTGAATGACTTGTATTGCTCATCTCGCTCCATCGAGGATATTCGTGTGTATTAGTTTTCCCGAGAACCCGGAAACGGCCGTAAGGATAACGCCCCATCCGACATCGACCACTACGAGTAACGGCGGCCAGTCGCGAAGGATGGCCCAGTTCGTCAGCTCATAGGTGGCGTAGGCCACCAGGCCCAGCCCTGCTCCGCGCCTCAACGCGGATATTGAGCCCGAGGAGCCCGCAACCGCATGAACGAAGATCGCGATTACGTATAGCGTGTAGAACAGCACTGCGGCAGGCCAGAACACCTCGGGGCGCCTGAGCGGTCCGAGCATCGAGTCGTAGAAGTCTCTCGCTACGATACCCAACCATGCGAGATCGAGCAGCAGCATCACCGTAGCCGTCGCGGCCGCCGCGGCAACCATCGCGAATCCGCGCGGAACAATGTGTAGGTGGCCACCGCTCATCGCGCCGCCCTCCTCGGCCGCTGCAGTCCCTTGGACCTAGAAGCAGGTTTGAGGTGCCGCCGCGCCACTTCGAGAAAACGTAGGCGAGCTGCCTGATGCTCCACTATCGGCGAGGGGTAGTTCTCGCCCAAGTTAACTCCCGCGCTTAGAAGCACAGACGGGGGCGCTTCCCAGGGGCGATGAATCCATTGAGCCGACATGCGCTCTAATTCCGGAACCCAGCGTCGCACGTAGTCACCCTGCGGGTCGAACTTTTGGCCCTGGGTCACTGGGTTGAAGATGCGAAAATACGGTTGTGCGTCGCAGCCGCAGCCGGCCGACCACTGCCATCCTGCGTTGTTCTGAGGCCAGTCCCCATCAGTGAGGTGTTTCATGTAATGAGCTTCACCTCGTCGGTAATCAATCATCAGATGCTTCGTTAGAAAACTTGCGGAAATCATGCGCGCACGATTGTGCACGAAACCCTCGCCGAGCAATTGACGCGCGGAAGCGTCTACCACGGGATATCCGGTTGTGCCGGTGATCCAGGCGCGCCAAAATTGTTGGTTCTGGGTCCACGGGAAATCAATGAAACCCGGCCGGAAGGGTTTCTCCAGCAGCTCGGGTCGGTCCCACAGCGTGCTGTAGGCAAATTCGCGCCAGACGAGTTCATTCAAGAAGGATTGTCCCGCTGCGGTTTCACCGGCAGCGGCCTTGACCTCTGTCCATACCTGACGCACGGAGAGCGTTCCGAACTTGAGGTCGGCAGATAGGCGGCTTGTGCCGGGAAGATCCATTCGGTCGCGGCGCTCTGAATACTCGGCGGCCCCGTCTTGTACAAATCGCCGCAGGCGTTTTCGCGCTGCCTCCTCGCCGCCGGACAAGATCGATGGATTACGGGTGATACCGAGAGATTCGCAGGACGGAATGGCCTTTATTTCCGACGCGATGCCGCGGGGCAAAGCCGGTAGAAACCTAGGTGCCAGCAGCGGTTTCTTGATGTGCGAGGTACGGTGGAATGACCGTG
>VFKU01000278.1 GCA_009885415.1 Rhodothermota bacterium | reverse complement strand
GCCGGCGTCGATGGCGGCTTCGAGGCAGCCTTGCGCGCCGGTGTGGGTGCTGATGCCGAAGTGGCCGACTTTGCCGGCGGCCTTGGCGGCGTCGAAGGCATTTTTCATTTCTTCGCTCTTCACGAGCGCGGGTTGGTCGACCATCATGAGGTAGTAGGCGTCGACGTAGTCGGCTTTCATGTCGATGAGACTCTGATCGAGGAGGCCGGTCCATTGTTTGGCGGAGGCTTCCGCTTGCTCGACGCTGAGGCTGTCGCCGGGCTTGAGCTGGATCGGGCGCACGGGCGCTTTCGAGGTGACCCATATCTCGCCTTTGTGCGCCTTGTAGAAATCCGCGAAGGCGTTTTCGGCTTGCTTGTAGTACGCGTTGCTGCCGAGGTCGTAGTGATTGACGCCGGCATCGAAGGCGCGATCAAGCAGACGTACCGCGCGTCCGCCGGAGAGCGCCGCGCCGCCGCCGAAAACGAGCCGGCTGCACATCAGTTTCGTGCGGCCGAGTTGGCGGTATTGCATCAACTCCGGCCGGTGGTTTCGGTAGTCGAGACCGTCGGCGGACTGGGTGGCGGCGCTTGCCGCGCCGCCGGTCATCGCCGCGGCGGCCAGGGCCGAGGCCTTCAGGAAATCGCGCCGCGCGAGGCCTTCGTTGGAGTCGTGGGTTTGCATGTGGGTGGTCCTCCCGTTGAGTGGTGTCATTTTAACACCGCGCGGGGCCGCGTGGGCGACAAGAAGAAGAACGGGCCGAAACCCCTATGGGTTCCGGCCCGAATTTGCAGGAAACGGTGTCGCTTAGGCGACGTAGTGCTTCTCGAAGTCGCGGGCGGCGACGAGGTTTTCCTCGAAATGCTTGAAGTTCTGCATGTCGGCGTTGACGGTGTCGATGCCGTTGGCGAGGCAGTAGGCGTAGGAGCGCTGGAAGGAGCTGAGGCCGGACTTCATGTAGCCTTCGCTGTAGTGCTTGTCGAAGGCGGTCTCGTCGCCTTTGCCGAGCGCGGTGCCGGGGGCAATGAAGCGGGCGGCCTTCATGCCGACGAGACCGATGTCCGCCGCGCGCGCCTTGGCGAGGAGCGGTTTGAGATCGGTCATCGGCGGGGTGTCGCCGAGCAACTGCTTGGAGTCCCAGTCGTACCAGCCGCCGGGGGTGATGGCGATCATGGCAAGACTGTGCCAGCCGCTTTCGATGGCGGCTTCGAGGCAGGCGCCGGCGCGCTTGTGCGTGCTGAGGCCGTAGTGCGAAATTTTGCCGGCGTCCTTCGCCTTGAGGAAGGCGTTGTGCATTTCTTCGCTCTTGACGCAATCGGCGTCGCCGACGCCCATGAGGTAGTACGCGTCGATGTGCTCCTGATCGAGGTCCTTCAGGCTGCCTTCGAGGAGCTCGGTCCAGTAGGTCGCGTCTTGCTGCGCGAGTTCCTTGGTGTACTTCACGCCTTCTTGCGTGCCGGTGCCGTTACGCGCGAAGGCCTTCGAGGTGACCCAAACGTCTTTGCGGTTGGCCTTAAGGAAGGGCGCGAGTTCTTTCTCGGAGCCTTTGTAATAGACCGTGGTGCCGACGTCGAAGTGATTCACGCCTTGCTCGAAGGCGCGGTCCAGCAGGCGCGTGGCCTTGCCGCCCATGAGCGCGGCGCCGCAACCGAAGGTAAGGCGGCTGCACATGAAGTTCGTGCGGCCGAGGCGGGTGTAGGCCATCTTCTCGGGTTGGTGATTGCGGTAGTCGATATCTTCCGCGCGGACTTGCTTGCCGCCGGCGGTGGTGATGATTGCGGCACCCGCCACGGTGGCGGCAGCGCCGGTCTTCATAAACGCGCGGCGATCCAAGGTGTGTTGCGTCGTGTGGTCACTCATGAGCTACCCTCCGTTGCGCGCCGGTCCGATGGGAATGCCGGTGCGATTGAGACCCGAAACCCGATGCTTCGCAGCATAGCAGAAATCCCCGAGAGGGGCCATGCGTCGACGCTGAGTAAACCCCGGCGCGGGCGCTTGGGTGCCGATCCATGAAATGCGTCCGCTCGGTCCGATTTGGGGTTTGCATTAGCCATTAGCCGATGCGCTAGACTGTCGGCTCATTTCGCACCCTTTCCGATCGAGGAGACTCCCGTGGCCGACTTTCGTAACATCTTAATGGGTATTGGGTTAGGTATTGTCGTGACTTTGGCGGGCTGCGCGCCCTCCAACGAAACGCCGACGCCCGAAGCTGGCGCCCCCGAAGCTGCGGCCGCACCGGCCCCCGCCTCGACCGGCGGGGTCGCTGCTATCGAGAATGCGACAGGCGGCGAGGTCGCCCCAATCCGCGAAGGGTCGGAGCCAAAGGATGCGAAGCCTTTCGCCGGGGCAGAAACCCATGCGACTGAGGGCACGGGTGACGCCGTGGATCATTCGATCACGGACGCGTCGGCGCCTTTCGGCGACGATGCGCTGCTGGCGGGACTCGTGCCGCAGGGCTGGAAGCAGACAGGGCCGATCGAGCACTACAATGTAGCGGCGCTGTACAACAAGATCAACGGTCGCTCGGAATTGTACATGGCGTATGACGTGCTCGGGTTGAGTTGGGTGAGCTTTGTGCAGGAGAGCGACGCGGACAACTTCGTCGATTTGTTTGTGTATGACATGCGGACGCCGAAGAACGGCTTTGGGATTTATTCGGTCGAGCGTGAAGCGGGACAGCCCGCTGCGGAATTTGGCCGGATGTCGTATCAAACTGGATCGAACTTTTACTTCTGGCAAGGCAAGCATTACGGCTACGTGAACGCGTCGCGCACGAACGATGCGAACACGGCGGCGGCCAAGGGGGTTCTGTTGGCGTTGATGCAGCGCTTACAGGATTCGGGCGAGGTGATCGACGGACTGGATTGGCTGCCGAAGGAAGGGTTGATCGAGGATACCGTGCAGTATTTTAAGGCAGACGCGATGAGTCTCGATTTCTTGACGGACACCTTCGCGGGGATGTATCAGATGGGCGATAAGAAGGTGCGGGCCTTCGTCTCGCGCCGCAAGGACGAGGCGGAAGCGGCGGGCATCGTGACGTCGTTTGGCCAGTACAGCAAGGACTACGCGGAGGGCGTCGAGCACCTCACGGTGGACGGCGTCGAAGTGACGGTGGCCAATTGGGGCGGCGTCTTCGACGGTGCTTTCCAACTGGGCGCGACCTTCGCCGGCGTGTCGAACGTGGAAGGCAAGGACGCTTTGAATGCGGCGCTGTCGATGTATATCGCGCAATTAAAGGCGCAGAAGTAAGAAATTTTTGGGACAGGATTTACAGGATTGACAAGATGAGTTTTGGCATCTCGTCAATCCTGTAAATCCTGTCTCTATTTTTTGTCAGCCGGCGAAGCCTGGCGGCGGGGTGAAGCCGCCGGTGAGTTCGGCGATGCGACCGGCGAGGTCGATGGGCGTGGCGTCTTCGAGGTAGGGGCCCATGATCTGTAAACCGACGGGCAGGTTCTTGTCCTTCGTGCGGCCGACGGGCGCTACGGTCGCGGGAAGGCCGGTCATGGTGGCGAAAGAAATCCAGTAGAGCAGATCGAGGTAAGCGCGTTTGCCCAGCGAGGTCTCGAGCGTGCGGAGCATCATCGGCTCGGAGTGGTCGTGCGGGAACGCGGGCAGGAAATTCGTCGGCATGAGGAAAGCGTCGTAGTCCTTGAAGAAGGCCTGCCACTGGTACTGCGCCTGGATGCGCTTGTTTTGGAGTTCGATATACGCCCGGGCGTTCATACCCATGGTCTTCATGACCAGCGGCACGATGTTCACGCTCGAGAATCCTGCGGGCGGGATTTTGTCGGCGGGCGGCGGGGCCTGCGGCGGAACGGATGTCAGGAGTATTTGCAGGTAGAGCTCGAGTTGCTCCAGCGGCTTGATGCCTTCGGGCCAGCCCTCCTCCACGGTCGCG
>VFKU01000927.1 GCA_009885415.1 Rhodothermota bacterium | reverse complement strand
CCGCCCAGCTTTGCTGGGCTTGGTAAAGCGGCAGCTATCGCTGCCGCAGTCCAAAGAGGCGCCGGTTGAAGTAGGCGATCATTTTTTTGTGCCGGAGAATTCTTCGGCGGCTTGGAGGCGTTTCTTGGTGTCGGCCATGCCGAATTCGAGCCAGCCGGACTCGTTGGAGTTGCGGGACTTGGCGCGGAGCGCTTCGAAGGCGGCGAGGCGGGCTTTCAGGGCGGTGAGATTGCGGGGATCGGCGGCGAGGGCGGCGTCGGCCATGTGGAGGGCTTCTTGAAGTTGGCCGGCTTGGCGGAGTTCTTCGGCTTTGGCGGCGACGGCTTCGGGCCCTCCGGCCATTTTGACGAGGTCGGGGTAGATGGCGGCGGGCGGGGTCTCGAACATGGTGGCGGGGTTGCCGTCGAACCAGCCGATATAGCCTTCGTAGATTCCGCGGACGGACCAGGCGATGGTGCCGTAGCCTTCGCCGACGTCGAGCGCGGGCGGCAGCTTAATCTCGTGCATGAGGGTGTAGACGTCTTTGCCGTCGTTGAGGCCGCGGACGGTCTCGTCGTGCACGTAGAAAATCGCGTCGCGGTATTGGGTCAGATGTTTTGTGATCTCGGCGTTGCCGTGAAGCGCCTCGCCGTGGCTGGGAAGCAGAATCTCTGGCTTGAGATCGAGCACTTTGTTGAGCGAGTTGACGTAGTCGAGCGCGCGGCGTTGCTCGGTGCCGCGTAGCGTGTAGAGGTTCGGGAATGACGTGTAGTAATTGTCGCCGCAGAACGCAGCCTTGAGTTGCGGGATCCAGACGGTGAGATGATCGGGCGTCTCGCCGGGCGTGTGGAAAATCTGGAAGGTGAGCCCGCCGAGATCGAAGGAGTAGGTCTCGTCGAAGAGAATGGTGGCGGCGATATCGGCGGCATAATTCCCGGGCGAGGCCGCATCGCCCACCAGCGGCGCGGCGCCTCCCGCCTGGGCGAGCCTCGGAAATTGGGCGGCGTTGCGCTTGGCGAAGAAGCCGCGGAGACGGGTCTGGTAGTGCTGGAATTCGGCGAATTCCTTTTGCGCGATGACTTGCGTGCCTTCGCCCTTCCACAGCTTGATGCCGCCCGTGTGGTCGCCGTGGCCGTGGGTGAGGATGATGTATTTGACGGG
>VFKU01000385.1 GCA_009885415.1 Rhodothermota bacterium | reverse complement strand
GTGGCCGCCGACGTCAGCCGCACCCGCCTCCTCACGCTGGAGCGCCCCGCGGGCCGCAAAGCCGGCGTCCGCGTCAAGACCGTCGACGAGCTCATCGCCAAACTCCGCCACGAAGCCAAGGTCCTTTGATTATCCGTCTTCCATGAACCGCATCCTCGTCATTGCCGAACACGACCAAGGGCACCTGAAGCTCGCCACCTTCGCCGCCGCCGGCTTCGCGTCGAAAGTCTGCGCCGCGTCGGGCGGCTCGTTTGATTTTCTCCTGCTCGGCTCCGGCTTGGCGGCGGCCGCCGAGGGTCTCCGCCAATCCGGTGCCGCCGCCGTGCTCACCGCCGACTCGCCCGAGCTGACGCAGCCGCTCGCCGACCGCTACGCGCAGGTCATCGCCGACACCGTCAAGGCCCGCGCGGTCACGCTCGTCGTCGCGGCCGCCTCCACTTTCAGCAAGGACATCCTCCCGCGCGCCGCCGGTCTGCTCGATGCCGGCATGCTGAGCGACGTGATCGACGTGCGCGGCGAAGGCAACGACCTGACCTTCCGCCGCGTGATGTTCGCGGGCAACGTGATCGCCACGGTGCAGCTTGATGGCCCCATCAAGTGTGTCGCCGTGCGGAGCGCCGCCTTCGCCGCCCCCGCGGCCACCGCCGCGCTCTCGCCCGTCGAAGCCGTCGCGGTCGACGCCGCGGCGCTCCCGAAATTCGCCGAGTTCATCAACCGCGAGACCAAGGTCAGCGCGCGCCCCGACGCCACCGAGGCGCGCATCATCGTGTCCGGCGGTCGCGCGTTGAAGAACGCCGCGGACTTCGAACGCCTCGTGGGCGGCCTCGCGGACCTGCTCGGGGCCGCCGTGGGCTCCTCGCGCGCGCTGGTTGACTCCGGCATCACGCCCAACTCGCTCCAGATCGGTCAGACGGGCAAAGTCGTGGCGCCCGATCTCTATATCGCCGTCGGCATTTCCGGCGCCATCCAGCACATGGCCGGCATGAAGGACACCAAGGTCATCGCCGCCATCAACAAGGACCCCGAGTCACCCATCTTCGAAGTCGCCGACTATGGCCTGGTGGCCGACGTCTACATCGCCGTGCCGGAACTCATCGAGAAACTTAAAAAGTGACCCCCACCCGCGAAACGTTCGGCAATATCCCCCTCTCCTCCCAGCTCGCGTTCTACGCGCTGGCGCTGGTGACGATGGGAATATTTTGCTGGGGCGTGTGGCGGCGCTGGAAACTCTGGCAGCTCGGGACACCGATCAATTTCCGCGAACTGATTTCGGGCAATCTCGCCGCGGTCTGGAAAAAAGTCCGCCC
>VFKU01000442.1 GCA_009885415.1 Rhodothermota bacterium | reverse complement strand
GTGGGTGGCGGGGTGTGGGGCGGATGCGGCGCCGTACTTTCGTATTTTCAATCCGGTGTTGCAGGGTGAGAAATTCGATGCCGCGGGGGCGTATGTGCGGCGTTGGGTGCCGGAACTGGCGGCGCTGCCTGCGCAATGGATTCACAAGCCGTGGCAAGCGCCGGAAGAAATTCTTGCGAAAGCCGGGGTGAGAATTGGAGCAGAGTATCCCGCACCGAGGGTGAATCACCCGGACGCGCGAAAGATCGCGCTCGAACGATACGCGCAGATCAAGAAACGCTAGTGAACAGAATTTCAGTAGACGCTACGCCTTGCCGCGCGTCTTCACGAAGGCCGCCGCCCCGGCCCCGCCCAAGACGACGACCAGGAGGAGCGCCACGCTTAACGGTAGGATCGGGAAATCGAAGGGATCGTTCGGATCCGTCCCGAGTGATACCTCGGTGCCGTCGTCGATCCCGTCGCCGTCGGTGTCGGGGTTGTTCGGATCCGTGCCGGTGTCTGTGGCGTCGACGAAGATCCCCGTGTTCGTCTCGACACTGTCGGGCAAGGCGTCTCCGTCCGCATCCGGCGCGGGCGGGACCGCGGAGGCGTTGGTGTAGCCGAGGTCTTTGAGGGCGCCGACTTCAAAGGCGGCGTATTGGCGGACTTGGACGCCGGACATGACCGAGCCAGGCATCACCGCCAGCCCAATGAGATTGTTGCCCCAGTGGCTGAGGCTGGTACCGGGGGCGAAGGTGGCGCTGGAATTGATCGTGGGATTGCTGCCGTAGGCGGCGACGGCATTTGCTCCGGTGAAGACCAGGCGATCGCTGGTCAGGTCGGCGGGCACGCCGACGAAGCTGGCGCCGGCGGCGGTGGTCCATAGCGCGGTCGAGGTGCCCGTGCCGACGGGGTTAACATCGTCGCGCTGGGTGAGCCGATTGAGGTTCGAGTACAGCCCGGGATTGCTGGAGGTAATCGAACTCGCCCCGTTGGAGGCGGTGAGGCCCGAGAATCCGAGGCCGTGGGTCACCTCGTGGAGCAGCACGGTGAACAGGTCGAATTCGCCTCCGCCGACGGGCCCCATGTCGCTGTTCCATGGGTAGCCAAAGTCGACGGTCACGTTGATGTCGACGACGGATCCACTCGGGTCGGTGCCGGTGGCGATGTGCTGGAAACAGATCCCGCTCGTAAAACCCGTCACGAGAAAATAATAGGTGCCCGCGGATGCGAGCGGTCCCGAGCCGTCGGTTTGTGAGGCGTTGACGGTGACGTCAATCGAGGCGCCCGAGGTCGCATTCAAGATGCCGTTGACGTAAGTGAGGACAGCCTGCAAGGTGGTCTGTCGGGTCGCGCCGAGGGCGGGGTCATCGAAGCCGACGTTGGTGTTGCTGGTGACGTCCATGTAGGTGACGTTGAAGGTCACATTGCCGCCTCGCGCGCCGCCGCCGACGAAGGCGTGGGGCGAGCGGAGCGACGCATGCCTGCCGGGATTGGCGGTGTCGACAGCCTCCCTGTATCCGGTGTGAGGTTCGTAGTAGTAGATCGTTTCGGCGCGGGCGAGGGTCGAGAATCCCGCGGTCCAGAGCGTGACACCGGCAAGCAACACGCGCGCGCGGCAACCACAGAGTGTTTTCAGCATTTTGTTTTCCCCGTCGGATTCTTGGACCCCGGTGACTAAAAATACGTTATAGGCTGAAATCTGTCAACCAAAATTTTAGGGTAAAGCAAGATCGGCGTATCCTCAATAAAAGAGGGAGCGCGGGGCCGTGGGTGCGTCGGCATGGGGGCCGCCCGAGTCACGGTAGTGTGGGGTCAGCGCGGGCGGAGCATCGGTTGGGGGTGGAGGTAGGTGGCGGAGCGCCAGATCCACTCGGCTGGGCCAAAGCGAAAATAACGTAGCCAGAGCGGCGACCAGACGAGTTGCAGGAGCCAGATGCCGAGGACGATGTAGAGCTGGCCGGTGCGTTCGACGTAACCGTACAAGCCGAGGCCGTGACCGTAGAAGATCGTAGTGCAAATAACGGTTTGCATCAGATAATTCGTCAGGGCCATGCGTCCGGTGGCGGCTAGTCGATCGTAGAGCGAGAGGCCGAAAATCGCGCGGGCGGTGTTGGGCGCGCCGCGACTGGTGAGCGCGCGGAGTTGGCACCAGAGCATCACGGCCGAGGCGATGCCGATCGCCATCGGCACGCTGGCGATCTCGGTGACGAGGTTGTGGAAGTCTTCGACCTGAGGCGAGTCCCAGCCGAGCCTGAAATTTTTCCAGACCTCCCATGCGGTCGCGGGGAGCGCGGCGAGGAATGCGACCGCAGCGCAGGCGACATAGACCTCCGGTGGCGCCTGCGCGCTGAAGAAGCGCCATTTGTAGAGCGCCATGCCGAGAAACATGAGTCCGCCGCACCAGAAGAATACGCCGCCGCGGAAGAAGCCGCGCTCCTGGACCTCGGTGTCGTAGCCGCGGACGGTCTGCGCGTCGTGCCAGGGGCCGCGGATGTGGCGGAGTTCCCAATGGACGAGCACGCGCGGAGGATTGAATTCGTAGCGAGAGAAGCGGGTGGGGTCGCGCTCGGCGGCGGGCCAGCGCACGGCTTGGCGATATTCCATCGTGAGTTCGACGATCAAGAAAGCGAGCCCGAGCAACGCGAGGTATCGCGCCGGGAGGCGGCGGAAGGGATACAAGATCATGCCGGAGAGGGCGTAGTGAAAGAGGATGTCGCCGGCCCAGAGGAGATGGGCGTGCGCGTAGCCGATCAGAAGCAGCGCGATGTTTCTGCGGAAGTGGACGCGCGCGGCGGGACGTCCGGTAGCGACGAGACGCTCGTTTAGCAGCACAATGCCGGCGCCGAAGAGCATACTGAAGGTGGCGATGAACTTTCCGTAGAAGAAGAGCGCGCCGACGAGCCAGACGGAAAGATTGGCGCCGTTCAAATCGCCGTAGGCGGTGGGGTTGGAATAGGCCGCGTCGATCATGGAGAAGTTTTGGATGTTCATGTAGAGGATGCCGAGGACGGCGACGCCGCGCAGAACATCGAGCGGCGCGAGGCGCGCTTCTTCGCTGACGGGCGTGGCGGGCGGCGGAGGCGGGAGCGGCTCGGGCAGCGGGGGCGGCGATGGCAACTGAAGCGGCTCGGACACGTCTGGGCTCTCGTGAAGCGCGGCCGCGAGACTCGAGGGTCCCGCGGCCGCGCGGAGTGGCTTAGCTGGCCGCGCCCTTGAGCAGCGCGAGTTGGCCTTCGTGGTGGGAATCGTGCATCGACATCGCCATGAGCGACATGCCGAGTTTGCCGAAGAAGTTCTTGGCCGGCGGCGGGACGGGCCCGCGGAGATCGCCGCCGAGGTCTTCGTCGTTCAACTGGCCGACAAGCTCGATCGTGCGCGCGCCGACTTTCTTGTAGTTCGCCAAAACTTCGTCCCACGCGGGATAGCCCTTGGCGTCGGCGTGCGGGTCGGCGCCGCCCATGACATCGGGCGCGAATTTCGGCGTCCAATCGCCGGGGAGAAGTTGGGCGGCGTTCAGGGCCCAGTGATTGACGATGAGATCGAGCGAGAGGGTCATGTGGCCGACTTGCCAGAGCGCGTGGCCTTTGCCGGGTTTCACTTGATACATGCGTTTGTCGGCGGGGAATTTCTCGATGGCCTTGGCCGAGTGGTCGACGGTGTACTTGAACATGTCTTGCAGCGCTTCGATTCGGTGTTTGCTCATGGCAACTTCCTTTCGATAATGGCGTTTCGCCTTAAAATCCGCTTCGGCCGGTCGGGCCGTCCGGGGAGGATACCCGACGCCGCGCGAATTGGGAAATCGCCATTTTGTGTGGTGTAGGCGGGCAAAGTAGGGACGTGACACGCGAGGTTCCCGGGAGGGTCTAATATCCATCCGGTAGGGTGGGCTTCAGCCCACCATCACCCGAGGCCGAGAATTCTTCGCGCGAATTCTTCGCTGAAGGGCACGCGCGGTTCATAGCCGCGAACCCACTTTCCATCCACCACAAGATACGGCACGCCCTGTTTGCCGGTTTGCTCGGCGAG
>VFKU01000661.1 GCA_009885415.1 Rhodothermota bacterium | reverse complement strand
CCACAGCTCCTCCTGACACTCCCGCCTCACCCGCCTCATCGACATCGCCAACACCCCCATCCAAACCACGCCCAGTGTTGAATACAACCGGCGATCTGTCAATATACAATTCGGAGAAAACCGGAGTTTTTCAACGAGCTGCTAAGGTTGTTTCTTCGCAAACTCAGCCTACCGAAATCCCGATGCCTTCTCCTTTTTTAACCCCGCTCAAGACTCACCCACGGAAATCGGGCCACCCTTTCCCGCCGGAACCGTCCGTCGCTTACCCCAGGAGTGCGGCGGACGGCTCCAGCGGGAAAAAGCTTAGCGCCCGGTATTGCACTTACTATATGAACTCAAGAGCGGCGTCCCGCCGCTTCCACTTTAAGGCCCCTTCGTTATAATTCCGCACTATGATCGATCCGCGCTGGCGTGAGAGAGAGGGGATGGGCTGGGGGACGAAGCTGGTCCTCGTCGGCTTTGCTGTTGGCGCGGCGGCGATGGTGGGATTGATCGGCCTTTCGTTTCTTCTGCCGCGGGTGGTGGATCGAGCGGTGGAGGCGTATACGGACGCGCGGCCGGTGATGGCGGCGGTGCCGGAGGTTTCGGAGGAAGAGGTAAAGGCAATCACGTCGCGGGTGGAAGACTACGAGAAGTTGCTGGATGCGCATGAGGCACGCGAGTCGCTGGTGCTGACCGAGCACGAGGTGAATGTGCTGCTTGCGGACTCGATGAAGGGGGAGGACGAGGCGGGGGTGGCGGTGGAGTTGTTGCCCGGACAGGTGCGGGCGCAGCTGAGTCTGAAGCTGACCCAGACACTGCCGCTAGGGCCATGGTCGCGCGATCTGACGGGGCGGTATTTGAATGGCATGGCGACCTTCGACGCGGAGGTGCGCGACGGGGCGCTTGAGTTGCGGCTGGCGGAGTTTGAGGTGAAAGGGCGGCGCTTGCCGGAGTATGTGTTGGATGTCTTGCGCGGGGAGATCGAGCGGTCGGGCGTGCTGGACGACGCGAGCGTGAAAGAATTTTTGGATAAGGTGGGGTCGGTGAAATTTGACGAGGGACAAGTCACGATTGCGTCTCCAACGCGACCGTAGCGCCGCCTTCCAGGCGGCGTAGGCGGACTACGAACTAAAGAGGAGTATGTCGGTGGTGTTCGTGAGCGAGGTCGAGCACGCCTATACCGGCCGGAGGCCAGCGCTACGAAATCAGCGGTACTGCTTGAGAATCTGCCGGGCGACTGACGACTTGTGGACCTCGTCCGGCCCGTCGTAGATGCGGCCGGCGCGGGCGTGGCGATACATGCGATCCAGCGGGGTGTCGGGAGTGAGGCCCTTGGCGCCGAAGACCTGGATCGCGCGATCGATCGCGTTGTGGAGCATCTGCGCGCCGACGACTTTGATGCGGCCGATTTCGATGCGTGCGGGGTCGCCTTGGTCGAGTTTGCGGGCGGCCTCGAGCGTAAGCAGGCGCGAAGCCTGGATTTCTGCGGCGGTGTCGAAGACCATATTTTGGATCGATTGTTTTTCCGCGAGCGGTCCGCCGAAGGCGATGCGTTCGTTGGCGCGTTTGCACATGAGCTCGAAGGCGCGCTGGGCCTGGCCGAGCCAGCGCATGCAGTGAAAGATTCGGCCGGGGCCGAGGCGTTGCTGGGCGATGAGGAAGCCGTGGCCGCGGGGGCCGAGGAGGTTGGCCGCAGGCACGCGGACATTCTCATAGGCGACTTCGCAATGCCCGCCGTCGAGGCCGAGCACGGGCGTGTCGCGGACGATGCGGTAGCCCGGCGTGTCCGTCGGCACGATGATCATGCTGTAGGCGCCATGGCCTTCGACGCCCGGCTCGGTGCGGCACATGACGGTGGTGTAGGCGGCGCGGTCGGCGCCGGTCGTGAACCATTTGCGGCCGTTGATGACCCAGTG
>VFKU01000174.1 GCA_009885415.1 Rhodothermota bacterium | reverse complement strand
ACAACAAGGACGCCAAGGAATTTTGGAAGCGCGCGCAGGAGGCGCTCGACCTCGCGCTCGAACCGAACGAACTGCTCGCGGCGCTGACGACCGGCCCTGGGGCGATTTTCGGTCTCAACGAGCAGATCGGCCGGATCGCGCCGGGGCAAGTGGCGAACCTCAGCCTATTGACCAAGCCGCTGGGCGAGAAGGGCGCGCAGGCCAGGCACGTGTTTATCGATGGCGAGCGATTCGTGCTCGAGACTTCCGATAAACCGGCCGAGGACGACAAGAAAAAGGATGAAGCGTCCGCGGAAACGAAACCAGCCGACGCCGACACGGCGCCAGGCGAGGAAAAGCCGGCGGAGGACAAGAAAGATGAGAAAGCGCCGGAAGATAAATATCCCTGGGAGGGCGAGACGCCCGCCGATCGCGCGAAGCCGATGGAGACGCACGGGTCTGTCTTGCTACGCCACGCGCGCGTGTTGACCGTCACCGGCGGTACGTTGGACGACACGGACGTGTTGGTGATGGATGGGCGTATCCGCGAAATCGGTCGAGGCCTGGTCGCGCCGGAGGGCGTCACGGCGCTCGACTTGAGCGGCTACTGGCTCTCGCCGGGCATGGTCGATCCGCACTCGCACCTCGCCGTCACGGGCATCAATGAGTGGACCCAGTCGATCACGTGCGAAGTGCGTCAGGCCGACGTGATTGATCACGCGCAACTCGCCGTGCACCGCGCGGTGGCGGGCGGCGTGACGACGATCCACACGATGCACGGATCGGCGAACACCATCGGCGGGCAGAACGCCGTGCTCAAGCTCAAGTACAACACCTCGCCCGCCGAGATGCTCGTGAGCACGGGGCCGCGTATCGTGAAATTCGCCCTCGGAGAAAACGTCACGCGCGCGCGCTCCACGCCGCGCTTCCCCAATTCGCGCATGGGCGTCGAGTCGGTCCTGCGGCAGGCCTTCAACGCCGCACTCGAGTACGACCGGATGTGGAAGGACTACACCGCGCGCACGGCGCAGGGTGAGGCCGTCAGCATTCCCCGGCGCGATTTGCGCCTCGATGCGCTGCGCGACATTCTCGCGGGCGGTATCTGGGTGCATTCGCACTGTTACCGCGCGGACGAAATGCTTCGGCTGCTCGCGGTCGCGCAGGACTACGGCTTTCGTGTGGCGACCTTGCAGCACGTGCTCGAGGGCTACCGTGTCGCGCCGGAGATGTTCAACCACGGGGTGGCCGGTTCGACCTTCAGCGACTGGTGGTCGTACAAACAGGAGGCCTTCGACGCGATCCCCTACAACGCGACGATGATGATGCGCGCAGGTATCGTCACCAGCCTCAACTCGGACTCGGACGAAGTCATCCGCCACCTCAACCTCGAAGCGGCCAAGACGCTGCGCTTCGGCGGTCTCAGCGCCGATGAGGCGCTGCGGCTGGTCACGATCAATCCGGCAATTCAGATCGGCGTCGACAGCCGCATTGGCAGCGTCGAAGTGGGGAAGGACGGCGACTTCGCGGTGTTCACCGGGCACCCGCTCGATACCTTCTCGAAAAATGTGATGACGCTTATCGAGGGCGAAGTGTTCTTCATGTATCCCGGCTCCAAGTTCGACGGATCGGCGCCGGGACCGAATCGCACAGAGGTTCCACAAGCGCCGCGAGGTCTATTGCACCTTGAGAAACTCGCGGCTTCGCCGGCCTACGCGATCACCGGCGCGCACATTCATCCCGTCGTCGGCGACGAAATTTCAGGCGGGACCGTGCTCTTACGTGATGGAAAGATCGAGGCGATCGGCGCGAGCCTGACACTTCCGGCGGACGCCGTGGTCGTGGACGCGGCCGGTCTGCACGTGTATCCCGGGCTGATCAACTCGACGTCGCAACTGGGCCTGGTCGAGATCGAGGGTATCCCGCAGACGGTGGACGCGCGCGAACTCGCTAAGTTCCAGCCTGAGCTCCACGCCTTGTCCGCCATCAATCCCCACAGCGAGCACTTTCCAGTGTCGTTTTGCGAAGGCGTGACGACGACGCAGGTGCTGCCCTCGGGAGGCATGATTTCCGGCCGCGCGGCGCTGGTGCAGCTTTCGGGGTGGACCCTGCCCGAAATCCTGCGCGACGGCGAGACCGGCCTCGTGATCGAGCTGCCCGTGCTGCCGGTGGAACTGCCCGAAGACAAGGACAAGAAGACAAAGCCGCTCGACGAGCACCGCACGAAGATCGAAGAGATCGAGGCCTTCATGCGCGAGGCGCAAAATTACGTCCGCGCTCGCTCGGTGCCCGGCGCGCAACTCGCGGCCGACGTGCGGCTCGAAGCGATGGCACCCTACGTGCGCGGCGAGAAACCCGTGTTTTTCCGCGCGGAGTCCTACAAGGCCATTCTTCAGGCGCTTCGGTTTGCGGAGGTCTTTAGCCTCAAGCCGGTCATCGTCGGCGGGGGCGAAGCGTGGAAGTGCGCGAAGCTGTTGGCCGAGAAGAAGGTGCCCGTGATCGTCACGTCGGTCTTCGGCGAGCCCAAAGAGAAGTACGATCGCTTCGACGCGTACTACACGAATCCCGCACGGCTCGAAGAGGCGGGTGTGCTCTTCAGCATCGCGAGCGATGGCGCGCAGTACGCCCGGCAGCTACCCGTCCACGCGGGCTACGCAGCGGCGTACGGCCTCAGCCCCGAGGCCGCGCTTCGTGCGATCACGATCGACGCCGCGAAAATTATCGGCGCGGAGGCGAAGGTCGGCTCACTCGAACCCGGCAAGACCGCCGATGTCATCATCACCACGGGAGACCCTTTGCAGGCGAGCACGCGGACGATCGGCATGTTCATGGCGGGGAAACCCGTCGAGCTCACGAGTTTGCACGAGCGGAGTTACGAGCGATTCTCGAAACGACCGGCGCCGCAACTTGCGCCGGTGGGCGAATTGCGAGGGCCCAAGCCAATGCATGCGGCACCTGCGGCTCAGGCGGTGGCGGAATAGACGTTACGGGTGTGCGTGCATCGGCTGGAAGCCCATGCCACCAGAGCGTTAAGAGCTGGCGCGGCGCGGAATCGCGAGGCTGAGTGACTGGAGATTTTGGAACTGCGGGGCCCAGTGTTCAGTCTCGCCCGGGGTGCCGGCCGCGTGGCGCACGAAGGTCGGCAGCCACACGGGCCGCGCGCTGTGCGCGCTCATGAGCCGCACGAATTCGAGATTGCCGATGCGCGCTGGCCGCATTTCCGCGATCTCGGTCCAGGGTACAAAGGTCGGCCGGCCGAGCAGGCTCTGGCCGTGGATGCCGTCGGCGGTCGCGGTGTACTTGAAGTAGTGCGCCATGACCAGCGCGGACAGCGCGGCGTAGGGCGGGCCGAAAAACACGATCACGTAGCCGATCGTCTCGAGCACCACGGGCAGCTTCGCGCCGCTGAAGGCCGGACTCGTGAGCGCCAGACCCGCGACGAGCGCCGAGCACAACACGCACGCGGAGATGTAGGCGAAGAGAAACACGGGCGCCGGTTCCATCTTGAAGGTGCATGAAGCTTGCGTCGACATCGAACTACTCTCCCTTTGCCGGACGAAGCGTCCGGCCGCAGCCAAATTCAGGAGAGTAGAGTAACCCACGATCCCGGATCGTGTCGAGAGAAATTATTTTTTCGCGGACGCACCGCGATCGAAAATTGGCACGCGGCGACGAATTTTGTCACTCCCTAGACCGCGCCGGGAAAGGGCAGGTATTTTTCGTTGTAATCTGCCATCGCGCGCCGGATCACCTCGTGCGCTTCTTCCACACCGTAGACGCGCGAAATCTCGCAAGTCTT
>VFKU01000598.1 GCA_009885415.1 Rhodothermota bacterium | reverse complement strand
TGAGCGGAGCGAAGGATCTCCCTGTCCGCTCGCGGTGAAACGCCCCCTCAAGGTTTCTGGGTTTCGGTACCGGGCGATCCATCCTCCAGGCTCACCTGCGGCCCGGAGCGCACCGACTGCGGCGCGACCGTAAACGTGAGGTCGCCTTCGTAGCTTGAACGCTTAGTTTCTTTTCCAAGATCGTCTCGACCGTCGCGGCCGATGCTATAAACGACATACTCGCCGTCGTCCCGCACGCGGAATTGGAGCGGCACCCCGGCCCCGGCGTAGTAATCTTCCGGCACCTCCGGGAGGAAGTCCGGCACCAATTCCTTCAAGGATTTCGGCAAAGCTCCATGCGCGAGCCGGAAACGCTCGACGGCAAGCGCGACACGCGCCGTCTCCAGCTTCAGCCGCGCATTCCAAAGCGATTCGTAGAGCCGCTGGTCGTAAAACGAGTTTAAAATCCAAAGATTCGGCGCCACGAACACCGCTTGCGTATAGAAGTCCATCGAATCACGACGCTTCCGCCGCTGCGAGAATTCCGCCCACGGAAAACGACGCGCCTCAAGCAGCGACTCAAGCTCCCCGGAGATCATCAATTGCTGCGTCGCGATCGGATACGCAAGGCGCTGGGCAAGCCCGAAGGGAGTGAGCGTATCGCGAGTCAAAACGCGCGGGTCGGGATCCGGATACAGACTCGTCATCCTGAGGTGAACGACGCTTTCGCCGATGATCGCACGATCCAACGCCGCAGGGTCGGAAAGCGCCCTTTCGCAGGCGCGTTGCAGCCGCTCGAGATCGGTCTCCGAAGGCAGCGAGCGGTTGAGCAGGAGTTCTATCGACCCCGACACGTTGAACAGCTCGTACATGCGAACGCTCTGCCCGTACACGATGGGCACGTTTATCATCGAGTTCGCCAGTGCGAAGCCCGCCAAGAGGCCGCTCGTGGCCTGGTCCGGTTTTGAGGCGACCGCCCAATGCAAGGTGTCCAGGCGGATCTCATTGGCGAACGATCGCCACGCGTCCGGGATCGAATCTCGGTAGGGGTTGTGAAAATCTATCCGGTACCACGTCTTGCTCGTGTCGCGCCCCACAAATTCGCCCAGTTGCGGGACAATCTTGGACGTGACAGCGGTCCAATACGCTTCAGTCGCGATCCATATTTTCTTGTCGATGGGCTCCGCGCGGCTCAGTTCCGCGCTGCCTGCGATGAGCAAGTTCTGGTCGTAGTTCAACGCATCAATCTTCCCGGCGGCGGCGATCTTGATCGGGTTCCAATAGGCCTGCGCCAGGGTGTCGCGTTCGTTTCGGAGTCTCTTGTATTCCGTTGCGAAATTCTCCTTTGGTGGTGGCTCCGGGTAGGAGGCCTCCAGATCCATAAGCGTTGCCGGGTAGCCTTTGCTCTTTCGGTACTCCAGATAGGCCGGCTTGGCGGGCCAGCCCAGCCAGATCACGGCGACCACCGCGCATGCCGCGGCGACCATGGTGACGGGACGCATGGGTCCATGCGCGTGCTGCCTGGGATCTTGCGGGCGCGCCGCGCCGTGCCGCTTGCGCCGGAGATCCAATAGCACCGCGACGTAGGCCAGTGGAAGGGGCGACGCGCAGCCGAGCGCGACGACCGTCGCCAGCAATTGATGCCGGAGTGCGATTCCTTCTTCGAGCCACGAGGGGATGGTGGCGTAGTGAAAGAGCCACGCGCCCAGCGCCCAGACCCCCGCCCACCCGGCGAGCTCGCGTGCGGAAATCAAATCCTGGTTTCGGGCGAACCAAAACAGCGCGAGGGTCAGCGCAGTCGGAAGCAGCACGAGAAGTACTGTCAGGGTCATAGCGACGGAGTTTTTTTGTTCCTCGATGTGAAAGTTTCCGAAGTTGTTGTCCTCGAGCCAAGCGACAAAGGCGAGGACAAACAGAAACACGAAGGTCACGCCAAGCGTCCGCCGGAACACACGCGTGCCGATCGCGAGCAGCGCCCAGGCCGCGACGCCAACCAAGAGACCCCGGCTGAGCAGCATCCACGCCACTTCCCGCGCCGAGGTGGCTCCCATGCGCCAGCCCTCGGGAATCCATTCGGTCA
Source organism: Rhodothermota bacterium (assembly GCA_009885415.1). GTDB lineage: Bacteria > Hydrogenedentota > Hydrogenedentia > Hydrogenedentales > VFKU01. The sequence continues at coordinate 4,507 of VFKU01000598.1, read as the reverse complement.
CGAGCATCCGGCCGCCCAGTGCAAAATGAACGATGAGGGCGATCGTCAACGTCGGCACGAGCAAGAGCAGATTCGCAAGTATGCGGGCCTGGGCAAATTCCGCGCTGGTGAGCGGTTGTAGGAGTTCATAGCCGGCCTTGCCCGAACTCGATCGGAATCCCATCACTCGCGTGCGCACGCCGTGCGCGCCCGCCGCGAACGGCAAGGCCACAAAAAAAACGTACGACGCAATAAGGAAGACCCCTTCGTCAAAGTCCTTGCCGTCCGCCGCCTGATAGATCCAGAAGGCGCCAAGGATGACGACCCACAACACGAGCGTCCCCAGGGGAAGGATTCCGGCGGAGCGCCGCATTTCAAACCACACCTGCGCAGACAACGCCGACCGGAATGGCGCGCGGTGCCGCGACGACGAGAACGAAACGCGCCTCGGCCACTCCCAAATTTCCGGCACGCCGTAACGCCGGCCCACGCGGTCCGCCGTCACTGCCGCCACCGAGATCGCGTAGGCAAGCCCCACGGCCGCGACAAGGGCGACCGGCCAGAGTGCGGGGGAATCCGAGGACGCCGCCAGCGCCCATTTCATGGGCGTGAAATTCGAGGCCCCCGGCAACATACGCTCAATCAGCGCGGCGAAAACGAATAGGGCGAGGAGGCTGGACAGACCCGACAGCGGCCCCCGCAGCCAGTCGAGCACCTGCGCGAGGAGATAGAACAGGGTGATCGCGTAGACCGCCTCCAAGCCCGGGCCCGCATCGAACACTCTCATCGAAAGACTGACGAGGATTAGCGATGTCACGAAGACGAAAGCCGCGCGCGAGGCGAGCGCGACGGCCACCGCGGCCGCGGTAGTCACCGGCAACCGCAGCACCCGGCGCGAGAAGCCGCCCACGAGATGCCCCGCGTAGTCCGGATTCAAGACGAGGAGCATCCCCGTCATTACGGGGATGCCGAGTACGATGAACCCGGCGAAAGTCGCGTCACGCGTCCAGGCGTCACTGCCGATCGCCCAGCGGCATTGAAAAAGAAGCACAATTCCTATGGCCGTGGCCGCGGAGGCGATCAGACCGCCCGTGCGGCATTCTTCCCAGGCGAGCGCTTTCAGTTTCGAACTCATGCAGCGGCACTCCAGCGTTTCGTCGAAGCGATTCTGATTCGGCGAGGCATGTGGCTACGCCACCAGTTCCTTACTCCGGTGCCCCGTCACGCGCGCGATGAAGATCGCGTCCAACGTGGGCACTGTCTCTTCGAGGACGCGCGCGCCAACGCGCTCCAGCGCGGCCCGCGTCGCCACGGACTCGCCGTGACAAATCACCGCCCACTCGCGCCCCTCGCCTTGCACTTCGAGCACACCCGACACCGCCGGAAACTCGCTCTTCTTTTCCGCGAACTCGACCACCATCCGTTGGTGCGTCGCTTTGAGTTCGTCCATCGAGGTAAACAGCGCCACCTTGCCCTCATGAATCATAGCGACGTCGTCCGCCACGCGCTCGACCTCATCGAGCAAATGCGACGAAAACACCACCGTCCGGCCCTCTTCCGCCACCGAGCGCACCACCACCGCGAGAATGTCCCGCCGCGCGACTGCGTCCAGTCCCGACGACGGCCCATCCAGCAGCAGTAACTCCGGCTTGTGCGCGAGCGCCACCAGCAGCCCTGCCCGCGCCTGTTCGCCGCGCGAGAGGTGGCGCACCTTCGCGTCCGCCGCAAGATGAAACTGCTCGCGCAAGCGCTCGGCATACGCCGCGTCCCAATCCGGATAAAACGCCGCCGTATACCGCATCAACTCCTTGATTCGCATCCACCGCGGCAAATCCCGATCCTCCGACAAATACCCCAGCCGAGAAAGCACCGCCGGAGGATTCCGCGTCGGGTCGAAGCCCAAGACCCGCACCTCGCCGCTGTCCGGCGTCAGCGAGCCGAGCAAATGTTTCATCAGTGTCGTCTTGCCCGCGCCGTTCTCGCCCACCAACCCGAAAACGCGCCCGCGCTTCGCATGCAGCGTCACGTCGTTCAGCGCCACCTTCCGGCCGAAGCGGTGCGTGAGGTGCGTTACCGAGATCACGTGGTCCGTGCTCTGCTCGTCCATCAATCGCGCTCCTTGTCGTCGCTCGCTCCGCCCTTCAACATCGCGCTGCGCTCGCGCAACAGCACGATGAGGTGTTCCACCGGGTATCCGAGATTGCGCCCCTCAACCAGCAGCGCGTCCGCGCGTTGCGCGAGCAGCTTGCGGCACTCGTCGTTCGTGTATGGCGTCACCCCCGCAGAAACGTAGGTGCCCGCGCCGCGCCGCTTGTAGACCAGCCCCGCCATCTCCAGCTCGCGGTACGCCCGCACCACCGTGTTCGGGTTCAGCACCAGTTGCAGCGCGAGGACGCGAACCGCCGGAAGTTCTTCGTCGGGGATCAGCCGCCCGGTCGCGATCAGCGCCTTAATCTGACTGACGAGTTGAAGGTAGAGCGGGACGCCGTCGCCTTGATTGAGGGTGAGAAGAAGCATGCCCGGTATTCTCGAATCCGTGAGGGTTCCGAATAGTGTATCGAAACAGTAACACACTTTACAGCCCAGATCAAGACCCGAATTAACACCTATTTATGTTAAAAATGATAAATTGCGGAATGTATTTTGCGCCAGCCTAGAAGCGGCGTCTAGCTTCTTGTTCCAAGCATCTTCAAAGCGAAACCTCGAAGACCCCACCTTGTTTCGCACCTGTCATTTCCGGGCATCGCGACAGTGCAACAAGCGAGCACACATATATAGGAACACACCGGAGACGGGAGGGCGAGAAGGGAAGACGGAAAGGGAGGCGAGTGTCCGCACGAGCCAGCGCGCACACAAAAATAGCGCTCGCGAGAACGCGTCAGAATTCGGCCACGTCCCCGCGAGAACAATGGAAACTACAGACTAATTCGCCTTATCGTCGCGGGACTTCACCGCGAATTCCTTCGACACGCCGGAGAAGCGCTCGACCTTCCCATCGGCCGTCTTGTCGTTCCCGTCGTGCGCGATGCGATACACGCCGGGCGTGGGGTCCGCGGGAATCGTCCACTCCACCTCAAACTTCGACTGGCCCGGCGCCGCGGCGTCGTGCGTCCAGCGGCACTTCGTCGACCAGTCGTCGTCAGTCGCCGCCGTCACCCACTGGTCGCCATTCTTCCGCTCGACGCGCAGGTAGTTGTTGCCCGTGCGGAAGTCGTTGCGCGGATCGCCGGACCAGAACGCGACCTTCACGGTCTCTCCGCTCCCATACTTTTCTTCCGGTTGCTGGGCGACGTCACCAAACTTCGCGCCTGCCGGCAGCGCGTCCGCCGGCGCTTCGAGCGGCTTACCCGTCACCTTGCCGCGCATATCCACCGGCAGCGGACCCGCTTCCGCAGGCTGGCCCGCGACCAAGGCCTTCGCCAGCCGCGAAAATTCCTGCTGATACGCCGCCAGCGTCCACGGCCCGAAGAGAGTGTGTCCGCCCTCGTATTGTTGGGTCGCATACTCCTCGCGCGTCGTCACGTAACCCGCATAGTCGTTCGCATACCCCACGAGCACTACGTGCTTACTCGAATCGCCCAGCGCCTTCTGCACCGTCTCGCGCAGACGCCGGCCCGCCATCGTCGAGAATTCCGCGGGGACGCAGACCAGCGTCAACTGCCCAATCCGCGCCAGCGTCAGCGGCACAATCTGGCTCTGCCCCGGCGGGTCCATCTCGCCCGGCGCAAACAGGATCACCTTCTCGGCCTGGCACGCGCGGCACTCGTCGGAGGGATCCGGCAGTTTGAACTGTTGCTTCACCGTGCCGTCGATCATCGCGTTTCGCGCGAGCATGCCTTCCTTGAAGAGAGGATGCCCGCCGCCGTCCTCGGTCGACCCCGCGGCGAAGGCATAGCCATACGCGCTCGGGCAGGTGTGCTGCTCGCCCGCGCCGGTGAACTCCGCGCTCACCGTATAGTTCGCCAGATTCATGTACGCATGACGAACGCCGATCGGCCCGCCCAGTTTCTCCGAGGCCTTCTCGAAGATGGATTTCGCGACCTCGAGCTGACGTTCCGCGATAATCTGGGTCGTCTCAAAGGCATCAGCACCAGGCCCGGTGTTATTCAGGTTGAGATTCGGCGAAATGTCGCCGCAGTTCGACTGCGCAAAGGCGGCCACCAGTCCGCTCCCGACTTCCGCCTCGAAACGCGCCGAGGCGTGCCCCTTGTGATCGCCGGAGATCAACCGGTTAAAAAAATTCATCGCCGTCGGATGACTCGCGAACCAGTTCACCATCCCGATCGGCCCCGAGGCGTCGGCCAACTTGAGCAAAGTCATGCCGGTGTCGGTGTCGCCCGAGTAGCGCGCCCGTTCCGCTTCCGGATTATTTAGATAGGCCGTCGCCGAGCGGTTCGCCCCCGCGCCTTCGACCGTCCCGGTCGCCACGGAGATATCACCCGGCTGCAAGTCCTCGTGCGCCAGCGAAATCGAATCGACAATGCCCTGCACGATCGCGTCGAAATGCTGCGGATAAAACGCCATCCCG
>VFKU01000320.1 GCA_009885415.1 Rhodothermota bacterium | reverse complement strand
TAGGGGCGGGGCCCCGTGCCCGCCCGCTCGGGGCGACCACAGGGGGTCGCCCTGCGCGGCGGATCCGCGTTTTGGTGGCATCGGCAGGATGCCAATGCCACCAAAGCCCGATCCGTCCCATCCGTAAAATCCGTGGCAAAGGCGGTTTGGGCTTCTTCGTGCTCTTCGTGCGCTTCGTGGTGAAAGGGGTGCGGGTTTTCGTAAAATGCGCCGCCCCTTTCCACTCCACCCACCAGAAGGATTTCCCCGTGAAGCTCCACACCGTCAAGGCCTACCCCTCCAAGGCCAAGCTCGCCAAGGCCGATCAACTTGCGTACAAAATCGCCGCGATGGCCGTCGACCCCGCGCCGGTCGACCCCGCCGCGCGCGACATGGTCGTCAACCGCATCATCGACAACGCCTCGGTCGCGGTCGCCTCGGTGAACCGCACGCCCGTGGCGAATGCGCGCTCGCAGGCGCTGGCGCATCCGCGCGCGGGCGGCGCGACCGTCTTCGGCCAGCCGAACGCGGAGCGCTTCGACGCGGAATGGGCCGCGTGGGCCAACGGCGCGGCCGTGCGCGAGCTGGACTTCCACGACACCTTTCTCGCGGCGGACTACTCGCACCCCGGCGACAACATCCCGCCGATCCTCGCCGTCGCGCAGCAGTGCGGCCGCTCGGGCGCCGACCTCATCCGCGGCGCGGTCGCGGCGTATGAAATCCAGGTCGACCTCGTGAAAGCGATCTGCCTGCACGAGTTCAAGAAGGACCACTGCGCGCACCTTTGCCCCGCGCAGGCCGCCGGCGTCGCCGTGCTGCTCGGGCTCGACGTCGAGAAAACGTATCAGGCCGTGCAACAGGCCGTGCACGTCGCTTTCTCCACGCGCCAATCGCGCAAGGGCGAAATCTCGAGTTGGAAGGCCTACGTCCCCGGCCACTCCGGCAAGCTCGCCATCGAGGCGGTCGATCGCGCGATGCGCGGCGAGAAGAGCCCCTCGCCCATCTACGAAGGCGAAGACAGCGTCATCGCGTGGATGCTCGGCGGGAAAGACGCGAGCTACCAAGTGCCGCTGCCCGAGGCGGGCGAGGCCAAGCGCGCCATCCTCGAGACCTACACGAAGGAGCACTCCGCGGAGTACCAGGCGCAGGCCCTCATCGACCTCGCCTTCCGCATGAAGGCGAAAATCAAAAACTTCGACGACATCGCCTCCGTCGTCATCCACACGAGCCACCATACTCACTACGTCATCGGCACCGGCTCGAACGACCCGCAGAAATTCGACCCGGATTCCACGCGCGAGACGCTCGACCACAGCATCATGTACATCTTCGCCGTCGCGCTCGAGGACGGCACTTGGCACCACGTAGACAGTTACACCCCCGAGCGCGCCCACCGGCCCGACACCGTCGCGCTCTGGAAGAAAATCTCGACGCAGGAAGACCCCGTCTGGACCAAGCGCT
>VFKU01000130.1 GCA_009885415.1 Rhodothermota bacterium | reverse complement strand
GTGATGCACCTGATCGACCTCGGGTCGGTCGCGTGGCGAGGGAACCTCGTCTCGGCGATCTTCGGGGCGGCAGGCGCGTGGCTGGTGGCTGAGGCGGTGTTCACCGTCTCCGGCCGGCGGGTCGCGGCGCTGGTGGCGGGTCTCTTGCTGGCCTTCTCGAAGGAGTATTGGCAGCAAAGCGTGATCGCTGAGGTGTATACCTTGAGTGCGGCGCTGGCCGCTTTGCATGTGTTGTTGCTGGCGCGCTGGGGACGGTCGCGCCGGCCGAGTACCTTGTATGCGGCCGCCTTCGTGGCGGGTCTGGCCTCGGCGCACTACACGCTCAATCTCGTGTTGGTCCCGCTGATGTTTATCTACGCGTATGGCGTCGATCTCCGGCCGCGACGTGTTTCGCGTTATGTCATTCTTCTTTTGCTCACGCTTCCGGGCTGGCTCATTTACCTCTACCTGCCGTTGCGTTCTATGGCGGAACCCGCGATGGACTGGGGGAATCCCGAGAGCTGGCATTCCTTTGTCGATGTGGTCTCTCGCGCGCAGTATAGCGACCTCCTTGTTGGCGCGCCGCGATCGCTGACGTGGTTCGCCGATCGCCTGCGCGTGTTCGCCCCCATGCTCGCTTGGGAGTTCACGCCATGGATCGGGGTGGGTGCTATCGCGGGGCTGATTTTCTTGTGGCGCAGGGACCGCGCATTCGCGACGTATGTCTTCGTGGCGTTTCTGGCGCTGAGCAGCGCGGCGCTCATCGTGCCCAACGCGCCGCTGGAGTATCACTGGATTTGGACCGGCACGCCGTATTGGATCTCCGCTTATATTTTCCTGGCGATCGCGGCCGGGGCTTGCATGGCGGCGATTCAGGATCGCGTGCCCCTCCCCCGCTCCGTGATCGGACTCGTCGCGGTGCTGCTGATCGCCGGCCCGCTGTACTGGAATTTCCAGTACAACAATCGACGCGGCGATCGCGTCGTTGCGGGTTACGCGGGCACCCTGCTCGAGGGCATGGCCCCGAGTGCGATCTACTTCGGCGGCGGGGACCACACGGTCTTCCCTGCTTTTTATCTACACGCGGTCGAGGGTCTTCGGCCCGATGTTCTCTTTGCGAACCGCTACGGGTATCCGGCGCCGGAGACCTATGCGGCGGCGGGCGAAGTGGCGCCCGCCGCGCGCCCTTCCGAGGCCGAAGAGCAGCGCTTGTTCGAGACCCTAATTGCCCGGACGGATCGGCCGGTCTACTCAGCGGTGCCGCGCGAGGCGGCCGGCGCGACGCGGGTCAACGAAGGCCTGCTCTACCGCTACCTGCGCGAGGGCGAAGCGCGGCGTGAGGTTCCGCAGGCTCCCGCCGTTCCCGAAATGGACACGCGCGGCGACTGGAGCAACGAGCTCGTTGCGCACGAAATGCTCGCGGCGCGTGCGCGCGCCTTGTTCGACGCGGGCCGGCCGGCGGAGGCGCTGGACGCGCTGGATCAGGCGGCGCGTTACGTCCACGGCGACAAGAACGCGCTGAACAACCTCGGACTCAACGCCGCGGAGGGCGGGCAGACAGGCGCGGCCTCGGTCTACTTCCGCCATGCGCTCGAGTCTGACCCGCACTTCCCCCCCGCCGCGCTCAATCTCGCGCGCTGCTATCTTCTACAGAGCACGCCGGACGAGGCGCTGGCGCTGATGGAGTCGCTACAGGCAGCCGGAGTGCGCGATCCGCTCGTCGACGAAATGAAGAGCGCGGCGCTCGAGGCCCGCAAGGGACCTTAGCGCCGCGCTGGAATTCTGAGGAGTGGTGTGTAGGGTTACTTCGCTGCTTCGACGTTGGCGATCGTAAGGACCTTCAATCCGCCCTTTTCGCCAACGACGCCGGTGACCTTCACTTGTTTGCCCATGTGCGCGCTGAGCAGGTCCTTGGCGGCCTTGCCGCCGGCGCCCATAGCGAGATAGAGCGTTTCCTTGCCGTCGGCACCCTTGACGGAGATGCCGAGCGGATTCCCTTTTTCGGCACAGGCCGTCGCGCAGGCGATGTGGCCCTCGCCCGACTTGCCGCCGAGATAGCACGCGATGTCTACGGGTTCCCCGGTGACCGTGGTGGCGTCTTCGGCGTAGGACGACAGACCGATGGCCGCGAGCACAGCGACCACCATTGCAATGGCGAGATATTTCTTCATGGCGACGTTCTCCTTTTTTTGGTTCCTGAATCGGAACGCGATCCAGCGTAGCACAAAAATGGTCGAGTTGAGAATCCATTTAACGAAGAACAGCAACGACCGCACGGAGCCCCGCGAATAACGGCCTCATAACTCGTGCGAACTCCATGTGTTACACCGACGGCGGGAAAAACGCGAGCGGCGGCGACACTAAAAGAAACACGGCGCTCACCGCCCTTTCGGACGCGAGCGCCGCGCGAAGTTTCGTGTCGAATTACTTCGGGACTTTGGGCGCGCTGTTCTGGATGCTCGCCGAACCGGTCACTGCGGGTTTCCACGCTGCGGGGCCGGCTGCTTCGACCTTGGCGACGGTGATGACTTTCATGCCGCCCTTGTCGGCGACGGTGCCGGTCACTTTGACTTGCTTGCCCATGGAGGCGGCGAGCAGGTCTTTGGCGGCTTTGCCTTCCGCGCCGAGCGCGAGATAGACGACTTCCTTGCCGTCGGCGCCCTTCGCTGCGATGCCGATCGGCTGGCCTTTCTCGGCGCAGCCCTTTGCGCAGGCCGCGTGCGCTTCGCCGGCTTTTCCGCCGAGGAAGCAGGCAATGTCCACCGGCTCGCCGGTAATCGTCGTAGCCACATCTTCCGCGTGTGCCGCCATCCCGGCGACCGACAACACGGCCACCGCCGAACCGATCAATACTTTCTTCAACATGATCCTGAACTCCTCGTTAGTGTCCCAAGCGGGACTGAAAATAGTCTATCAGGAAGCGCCCGTGCGTGACAACGCAATTTCGCCTTCTCCAGCCGCAGCCGGAATCGCGCCGGCCGTTGTTGTACGCGCGAGCGTGCGCTCCAGCCCGAAATACACCAGCACCGTCCCTGCAAGCACCAGCACCGCGCTCAGCAACATCGCATAGGGTTCACGAAAAGTTCCCGTGATCGTTTTGATCGCATCGCCTTCGACGATGTCTCCCCTTTCTCCCGTACGGGTCGAATAGACGACGTAGACCTTGCGTTTATTCGCCGGGACGCCTGGGGCCTTGTCCTGCGGCTCGATCTGAAAGGTGAACAGACTTGCGCCGGCCATGATGTCGGTGCTGAGCTCGGGGCGCATTCCTTTTGTCACGTCTTCCATGTAATGCCGCTGCATGAGTGCGAAGCCGGGGTCCCCCGCTTCCCACTTCCCCGTATTCAGGAATTGCTCGTAGCCCCGCTGCGCATCGTAGTAATCGCGATCGAGGGCCATCTGGATCAGCGGGTAGGGCGTGAGCGGCAAGAGGATCACGGCCGTATCAAGCAGCACGCCCGTGGCGATTAGGGCCCAACCCCGTCGAGAGGTCACGTCGCGAGTGTCCTTATTCACGCACGTAGATCGGGTTGCTGTAGACCCATGAGCGCATTTCCCCGTCCACCGTGAGGAAACCTTCCACGCGATAGACGCCCGCCTGTTTCACGTCATGCGTCAATTCGCGGCCGTCCGCTTCCTGCACGACCTCGCCGTTGCGAATGAGGCGGATGTGGCACTCCGCGGGAAATTCGGTCACGAGCAGCAGGCCCGCGCCAACTTTCATCTCGTCGCCCATCACGGCGCGCGGCGCGGCCGAGGCCGCGTCGTCCGTATGGCGCCCGGCGAAATAGAAGCCGGTCGCGTCGCACATCCAGTCGTGACTGACGTAGGCATGGCCCGCGTGCAGGGCCGCGCGCACGGCGTCCTCGGTCAGCTCGTTGGTGAGGAGGTGTGTCGCCACGTTGCGCATCGAGCGGTAGTAGGGGTCGAAATCGAGCCGGGCCACGATGTCGCCGGGCTGGTGGCCTTTGGTCAATTCTGCAATGCCCGGAAACTGCTTCGCGGTAAACGTCCTCATGCCGTCGTCGGGGTCGACGATGGTCCCGACCAGCACCGTGTCCGCATCGACCATTTTCGAGACGAAGACCTGGTTGTGGTGGCAGTCGTTCGCCGCCACGCCGGTCAAGCGGCGCGTGGCGGTCTCCTGGTCCCACTTGCTCAGGTACAACTCGGGATAATCGAGCTGGGTCGCGAGCATTTCGTCGGGATATTTTTCGAGCAGCGCGCCGAAGTCGGCCAGCTTTTTCGGGTCGGTCACTGCGGCCATGATGGGCGCGAAGATATTCATGTCGTCCTTCGCGTCGGCGTGGCGATTGTAAATCTCGAGCCCCGAGAGGCCTTCCATCGAGTGGCTGAAACGTTCTTCGATGTGCGAAAGAAAAATCAGGCCCTCGCCTTCGGTCATCGCGGCGACAATCTCGGCGTCGGATTTGTCCATCACGCCCATCACCGATTTCATTGGATGCACGAGGTAGCCGTTCGTCTCCGAACCCGGAATGAAGAGCACGCCCTCGTGCAGGCCGCGCCAGTTGTCGTCGATGAAGTCGAAGGGCGGGCGGTGGTGGTTGCTGAGCAGGACAATCGACACGTCCGCTTTTTTTGCGTCGGCGAGCATCTCGGGCAGCGTGCCGCCGGTGTGCGCGGAGTCCTGCGCGTGGGCATGCGCGATCGCGCGGCGGTCGCTGAGGCCCAGGCTCCGGCCGACCGATTGGCGGTCGGCCTGGATGCGCGCCACGTCCGCCGCCTGCGCTGCGAGGCGCTCGGGAGTCATCCGCTCCAGCGTCGAATACTTCCGGCCGAGGGATTTCCCCGGCTCGCCCGGCCACGCCGCCGCGCACAGCAGCAGTCCTGCGGTCACAAAAGTCATGAATTTCATCGCTCGAACTCCTTGCGTTGATAGCGCGCCCGCCGGCTGGCATCATGCCTGCGGAGGGCCGCCCAAGTCATGTACAACGCCGACGCGAATCCGCTCCGCACGCCGCTCGTCCTACTCCTCGTCGCCCTGTCGTTTTCCGTCGGCTGGGGCATCCGCGGCAATTTCGGCCACGAGGCTGGCGCCATGATACCCGGTGCGCTAGGGGCAATTGCCATTGCAGCGTGCTCGCGCCGTGCG
>VFKU01000620.1 GCA_009885415.1 Rhodothermota bacterium | reverse complement strand
GGGAAGAGGCCCGCGGGGCTGCGGCATTCTGGGAGTCCGTCGCTGTCGCCATCGTACTTGAGACCGGCTTCCATCACCTGGCGCAGCTTTGGAAAGATGTTCATTAGCGTGGCGGTTTTTCCGGTGAGATGAAAATTGCGATAGGCGAGGAGCACGAGCGCGGCGTTCAAGTCGAGCATCTCGCCCGGCGCGACCGGTCCGGAATTTTGGCGGACGGTTTCCTGGCCCAGATCGCGGCAGGGCCGGCCCGAGCCGTCCGGCGAGACCGCCTGCGCCATCAACTCGAGTTCTTTCTCGGCCAGGCTGGGGAAAAAGAGCAACATGCCGAAGGAGGAGAAGAGACTCTTCGCGAGCGAGCCTGCGGCGGGCTCTTGCGGCGATTCGATCATTGCAAATTCGCCCGCTTTGGTGTGCACCGTGTTGGTGGAGAAGACATGGCAACTGTTCAGCAAGGTCCGCGAATGCCACGGGGCGAGGGAGGATTTTACGAGTCGTTGTTGCCAATTCGCCACGGAGCGCTGGAAATGGCCGGCGTGTTTGATGCCCTGCGCGGCGACCGCGAGCGAGTTCTCGAGTTCATTGGTGTAGGCGTTGCCGAGGTCGGCGCCGGCCACGCGATACACCGGGCAGTACCACGTGAAGAGAAACATGAATCGGCGTGTCTCGCGCGGGGCCAGCGAGGCCGACACGCAGACTGCGCCGCAGTGCGCCGCAGGATCGGAGGAGAGGATGTTCGGGAGCGACCCGCTCTCGGTGAAACTGTTCCACACCGAGCGCACGTCTTCGGGCCGGTCCTTGTTCCATCCCGCAAGCGACACGCGGCTGCCGGGGCTGGGCGCGGAGACGAGGCAGTAGTCGCCGTGCGCGTTCTGGGTGCAGGGCGCGCCGTGCGCGAACGCGATCCCCAGCGGCACCGCCTCATACGTCGCGCTGGCGTCCTCCGCGGTGAAGAGGTGCTCGTTCACGTCGTCGTAACACACCTTGGACAGGCGCCCGCGTTCGGCAGGCCACTCTGCGGCAGTGCAACCGCGCAGGTTTTCCCAGTTGATCATCGCGGAGACGGTGTAGCGTTCCTCGCTCGGATTGGAGAACTGAAATATCGAGAACATCAACGGGAGGGTGGAGGCGGCGGTGTCGAAGGGGATGATCGGCGAGAGGCAACTCCACTGCATTTCGAGCGGGAATTCCGGCGAGTCGAGCCGGAAATTGGAGGCCGGATAAAGCCCGTACCATTCCAGTTCGCCGGGACGCGCGTAGGGCGGCACGATTTCCGCCGCGTCAAAGGCGACCGAGCTGTCCGGTTGCAAAATGCGGGTTGCGCTCTGCGAGCGGGTTGCGGCGCGTACGGCGGCAAAGGCGCCGGGCGCGAGGGGAATCCGTGAGGCGGCCGTCCGATTGTTGTTGATGGTGATGTTGCG
>VFKU01000066.1 GCA_009885415.1 Rhodothermota bacterium | reverse complement strand
GCCGGCGCCCGCGTCGCCGTCGGCACGATCGGCGTCGCCAAGCCCTAATAACTCTCAAACGACACACCCAGCCGCGCGGGAGGAACTCCCGCGCGGCCGTTTTTTTCCGCCGAGATCGCTCGATCGCCTTGACAGCGTGATGGGGTCTATGGTCTAATTTGGCTGAACAAGTATTCAGACAATATTTATTCAGCTAAACGAGGCCCGGCACCCATGTCCATTGAGCTCACCAAGCGGCAATCGGCCATCCTGAAATTCATCATCGAGTGCATCCGCGACAACGGCAGCCCGCCGACCATCGTTGAGATCGGCGAGCGTTTCGACATTTCCTCGACCAACGGCGTGAACGACCACCTCGTTGCGCTCGAGAAGAAAGGATACATCGAGCGCAGTTCGAAGGCGCGCGGCATTACCGTGACTGCCAAGGGCGCGACGGGGTTGTATGAGAACCACACCGCGATGGCCCCCGTCGTCGGCCGGATCGCCGCGGGCGCATTCAGTCTCGCCGAGCAGCACATTGACGACTACGTCCCCGTGCCGGTAAAGCTGGCCAATCGCGGCGGCTTCTGCCTGGTCGTCCGCGGCGAGAGCATGATCGAGGACGGCATCATGCCAGGCGATATCGTCGTCGTCGATCCCAGCCGCCGACCGCAAACCGGCGACGTCGTCGTCGCGCTCGTCGAAGACGAAGCCACCGTCAAGCACTACCATCCGCGCGGCCGCCAGATCGAACTGCGCCCGGCCAATTCCTCCATGAAACCGATCGTCGTCCCCGCCGAAGAAGTCTCGATCCAGGGCGTCGTCGTTTCCGTCCAGCGGCAACTCAAATAAAAACTCGCGGCCGGCAATCCATTGCCAACCGCGAGAAAAAACTCAACACCTAGGGTGAGCTTCAGCTTCAATACGTAGGGTGAGCTTCAGCCCACCAATCCCACCCAGCAACCGCCTACCCGACGTAAGGCGCAACGCGCGCCGCCACTTTGAGCAACGTCGCCTGCAGCTTATATGCGCCGTCCTGCAGCCGCGCCCGCACTTCGTCCACCCGCTCCTGGCGAATTTCGGGCTCTTGCGCGGCAAACGCCGCCTGTGCAGCCGGCTGGCTGATCTTCACGTTGTCCGTGGGGTCGAAAGCCGGCGACTTCAATTGCAGGTCGAAGCGTCCGCCGGTGGCGACCGCCGCCGCCGATCCCGAGGCCCCGCCGATTCCCTGCACGTTACCCATTGTTCTGCTCCCTGCTCTTCCCTGAGCCTAGGCGCCACCGCCACCAGGCGGACCGGCGCGACAAGTGTCTGTCGAGGCGGGCCATCCTAGCCTGCCTTTTACTTCTTATCTGGAGTATCGGCAGGCGGCCGGCGAAACTTTAACGCGATTCATTTTGGAGCAGACGCGCCGAAAGGTTTCACTACTTTGGCCGAGCGTCCGCCCAGTTCCAGATAGGCGCAATACGCCGCCGCACCAATGCCCGCGCCTCCTCCAGCGTCTTGTCCCGTTCGCCCAGCGAGTAAAATTCTGACCCTTCGCCATGAGTATTTCCGTCAAGTAATATCCGCGTTCGCGTCCACAATTCGGAGGCGGCCGATGCCTTCTTGCTTTCGGAAATCTTACTCACAGGGTGCGGGATCGTAGCCGACACCCGATGCCGGTCAACACACCCTCGGCCCGCGCTCAAAGGCCGCCACGCACTCCACGTGCGCCGTCTGCGGAAACATGTCGACCACCTGTAAGGACGCCAGTTCCCACCCGGCCTCGAAGAGTTCCTTCGCGTCGCGCGCGAGCGTCGCCGGGTCGCAAGACACGTACACGATTCGCCGAGCGCGGCACCCCGCCAAGGCCGGCATGATTGCCTTCGCCCCCTCGCGCGGAGGGTCGAGGAGAATCGCGTCCCACGCGCTCGAACCGATCGCGCGGACGAAGGCGCCTTCGTCTCCGGCTTCGTACTTCCCGCGTCCAAGGCCCTGGGCCGCCGCAATCGCCGCACGATTGTGATCCAGTCCCATGACGCGACGCTCCCCGGCCAGCGCCAGCGAAAAATTCCCGCTGCCGCAGTAGAGGTCCAACAGCGCTTCGCCCGCACCGATCGCCTCACGTGCCGCGCCCACCAACAGGCGATTCAGCAAGAGGCTCGACTGCGCGAAGCTGCCGCAGACAATCGGCGCGCCGTCGAAGAGAAACTGATGCCGCGCGCCACGGTCCGCCGGACTGTTCGTCATCGGAAAAATCGCGCGCACCTCTTCCGCGTGCTCCCGCGCCCACACCAGCGTCTCCGGACCCTCCGGATTCACCGTGATCTCGAATTCGCCCTCCAGCCCCGACGTCCGCAGCGTGTGCAAGGCCTCGTTCAGCCGCGGGTGACACAGCGGACACGCCGTGATGTCCGCTACTGTATGCGAGCGCGCTTCGAGAAATCCGTAGCGGCCGTCCCGCGCACGAAACGTCGCCCGCGTCCGATACCCCCGCCGCAGCGCCGGATCTTCCACCCAGCCGGGATCAACCTCGCGCCGCGCAATCCGCCGAAAACAATCCGCAACGAGACCGCGCTTTGCCTCGGCCTGCGCCGGATACGCGAAATGCAGCCAGGTGCATCCCCCGCAAGTCCCGAAAACCTGGCAATCCGTCACCGCCCGGTGTGGCGACGCCTCGATCACGCCGCGAATCTCTGCACGCAGCACGCCCGAACGCTTGCGCGGCTCCGAAATTTCGACCCGGTCGCCCGGCAGCCCATACGGCACCAGGCACACCTCGCCCTTCACTCGGCCCAGTCCATCGCCGCCCGGCACTACCCGATCGATCTGCAATTCCGCCATATCCGCCATTCTAGTCTTTTCGCCGCTCCCCGCCGTATACTACTTGCGGGGGAAGGAGCAGCCATGCCCGCCGACATTGGCGCGAAGTCACCCCAAGAGCGCCTCTTCGATCTCTCGATCGACATGCTCTGCGTCGCTGGCACCGACGGCTACTTCAAATCCATCAACCAGGCCTTCGAGCGCACGCTCGGCCTCAGCAGCGAAGAACTCCTCTCCCGTCCGTTCATCGAATTCGTCCACCCCGACGACCGTGAAGCCACCTTGAAGGAAGTCGAAAAACTTTCCGCCGGCGCGCTCACGCTGCACTTCGAAAACCGCTACCGCTGCGCAAACGGCACCTACAAGTGGCTCGCATGGACCGCCTACCCCGATCCCGAGGGCCTGCTCTACGCCGTCGCGCGCGACATCACCGCGCAAAAGGCGACCGAAGAAAATCTTTCGAGGACGAACGCGCTACTCCGAGCGCTCAATCGCGCGCAGGCCCGCTTCATCGAAGGCACCGACCGGCACGAGCTCTTCAACGGCCTGCTCGATTCGCTGCTGCAATTGACCGAGAGCGAATACGGTTTCATCGGCGAAGCCCTTTACACCGAGGACGGCAGCCCGTACCTTAGGATGCAAGCCATCACCAACATCGCGTGGAACGAAGAGACACGCGCGCTCTACGATCGCATGGCGGACGCCGGCATGGAGTTTTACAACCTGAACACACTCTTTGGCCGCGTCCTCACCGAAGTCCGGCCGATCATCTCCAACGACCCCGCCAACGATTCGCGCGCAAGCGGCCTTCCGCACGGTCATCCCGATCTGCGCGCCTTCGCCGGGATGCCCTTTTTCAAAGGCAAAGACCTGCTCGGCATGGTCGGCCTTGCCAATCGCCCCGAAGGTTACGGCCTCGGCCTCGTCGATTTCCTCCAGCCCTACCTCACGGCCTGCGCGGGCCTGATTGAGGGCCTGCGAAATCGCACCCGCCGCGAACAGGCCG
>VFKU01000422.1 GCA_009885415.1 Rhodothermota bacterium | reverse complement strand
GGCCGCATGATCGACCCCGCGTACATCGTCGAAGTTGCGCTCGGCCTCTTGCGACGCCGGAACGATCTTGAAGGTCTGCATGTATTGATTACGTCAGGCGCAAACCACGAACCGATCGATCCGGTCCGTTACATCGGGAACCGTTCGTCGGGAAAGATGGGCTACGCGCTCGCGAAGGAAGCCCTCGACCGCGGCGCGAAAGTCACCGTGGTGACCGGCCCGGCCGATGTGGCGCCGCCGCTCGCCGCGCACGTCGTGCACGCGGAGACGGCGCTCGACATGCGGGACGCGGTGCTGAAGCATCTGCCCGAGGCGGATTTCGTGATCGGCGCGGCGGCCGTCGCGGACTACCGCATCGCGGAGCCCGCGCGCACGAAACGCAAGAAGGACGGTCAGGGCATTACGCTGAAATTGATCGAGAATCCCGACGTAATTTCAGAGGTCGCGCTCCGCAAGCGTGACGATCAGATCGTCGCCGGGTTCGCGGCGGAAACGAACGACCTCATTGAAAACGCCCGCGCGAAGTTGAACAAAAAACATCTGGATCTGATCGTCGCCAACGAAGTCGGCGGGAAAGATTCCGCGATCGGCGCGGACGCGGTCCGCGCGACTCTACTTACGCCCGACGGCGCGGTCGACGCGTTGCCGCTGCTCGAAAAATCCGCGCTTGCCGAGCGCATCTTCGATCGCCTGTTGGCCCTGCGCGCGCGCAACCGCCGCGGCGCGACGGTCTAGGGCCGCGGCGCGATGCCCGAATCCGAAGTCCGCTTGACGCTCGAGTGGATCCCCGGCAAGTTCGCCATGGCGCGCTACCCGGACGACGCCGATATCCCGCCCTGGGCGCTCGATTCGCACGTGCTCATGAGCGTCACGCGCACACACGACGAGCTGTCGATCCTCGGACCCGAAGACCGCTTCCCCTTCAACGTAAAATGCGAGCGCGGCTTCATCGCGCTTCGCATCGTCGAGCGTCTCGATTTCAATCTCTTCGGCATCGTCTCTCGCATCAGCCGCGCCCTCGCCGATGCGCAAGTGCCCATCCTCGTCGTCTCCACCTACGACACGGACGTCATCCTCTTCAAGAAAGAAAACAAGGAAAAAGCCATCAAGGCCCTCGCCGCCGTCGCGGACGTTTCGCGGTTGTAGACCGTAGCGCCGGCTTCCAGCCGGCCTATAGCGACATCGGCAACTCTCTACGTGCCGGAAATTTGGCCGGCTGTCCTTTGCCGCCGGGACGGCGGTGCTACGATGGTGACTTCGTGGGTGATTCAGGCAGAATAGGCGGAACATGACGACCTTCCCGACCTCCCGAGTACTTACGTTGGTCTTCACCGATCTGGCGGACTCGACCGCGCTAAAAAATAAACACGGCGACGTCGCGGGCGGCGATCTGATCGCGCGGCACCGCGAGCATGTGACGCGGCTGGCGGCGGAGGGCGCGGGGCGCATCGTGGATTGGGCGGGGGATGGCTGTTTCCTGACCTTCGATACGGCGAGCGCGGCGGTGGTGTTTGCGTTGCGCTTGCAGCAGATTCACAAGTACGAGACCGATTTGCCCGGTGTGCGCGCGGGGATTCACCTCGGCGAGGTGAGCGTGCGCCCGATGAACGATACGCTGCGCGTCGAGGGGTTGATCGTCGATTTATCTGCGCGGATCTCGGGCTTGGCGCGTGCGGGCCAGGTGCTGGTGTCCGGCGCGGTGCAGCAGAGCGCGAAGCAGCGGCTGGGAATCTATGAGTTCGGCCAGCCGATTCGCTGGGAGAATTACGGGGCCTATACTTTGAAGGGCTTCGACGAAGCGGTGGAAATTCGCGAGGCGGGCCTGGAAAACATTTCGCCCTTCGAGGCGCCGAAGGCCTCTGAGAAGGCCTGGCCGAAGACGGAGGAACGTCTCGCCAGGCCCGCGGCGTCCGAGGGGTCCGACAGTGTCATCCGTAAACTCGCGGTATTACCGCTCGCCAACATGTCGGGCGATCCCACCCAGGAATATTTCGCGGACGGAATGACCGAAGCGATTATCACCGAACTGGCGAAAATCAAGGCCCTGCGCGTAATATCGCGCACCTCCATCATGCAATACCGCAACACGACGAAAACGATGAGAACAGTCGCGCAAGAGCTTGGTGTCGACGCACTGATCGAAGGATCGGTCTTGCGCGCGGGTGACGACGTGCGAATCACGGCGCAGCTGATCCGCGGAGCCACAGACGAGCACCTCTGGGCGGATTCCTACGACGGGACCATGTCGAGCGTGTTCAAGCTGCAGAAGGACGTCGCGCTCGCCATCGCGAGGGAGATCAACGTCACGCTGACGCCCGCCGAACAGTCGCGCTTGGCCACGGCGCCCAAGGTGAACATGGAGGCCTACGACCTGTATTTGCAGGCGCTGCGGAAGTTCGGAAACTTGACCGGGAAGAACCTCGACGACGCCATCGATCTATTGCAGCGCGCCCTCGCCAAGGACCCCACGTTCGCGCAGGGTCACGCGACCAAGGCCTACGCCCACTGGCAATGCAGCGTCATCGGCCACGGCGACACCCCCGAGAACTTTCGCAGGCATCGACGGTGCGCGCGCGCCGCGCTGCGTATCGACGCCGATCACGCGAGCGGGAACTCGGCCGCCGGTTGGGCGGCCCTTTCCTATGAATGGGACTGGGCGGAGGCCGAGTTCCGGTTTCAACGCGCGATCGAGGCCGACCCGAACGAGGTGTCGGCGTACATGGGTTTGGCGTTCTTAAACGCCGCGCTGGGCCGGCGTGAGAAGGCTTTCGACTACAACGATCTACACCTGCAGCGAGACCCGCGCACACTCCTTCCGTACCACATCACGGCCGTCACCCGCGCGCACGCCGGCGACGACCGCAAGGCGCTCGAATACATTCAGCGCGCCATCGAAATGCGGCCCAGCGTCGTCGTTCCGCTGCTGGACGGCGCCTTCATCGCCAGCCGGTCCGGCCGCATCGACCTTGCCGACGAGTGGGCGGCCCGCGCGGCGTCCGTGGCCGGGCGCACCCCGCATGTGCTCACCGTTTGGTCCGATGCGCACGCAAAGTGCGGCGACAGAGCCAAGGCCGAGGCGCTCCTGCGCGAAGCCGAGGAGGCCGGCAGGACACAAACCATTCTGCATTCGCTTGTGGCCCTGGCCGAGGCGGAACTCGGCCGGCACGATCGGGCCCTTGACGCCCTCGAGCGCGCTTACGCCGCAACCGAACACTACATGATTTGGCTGAATGTGTCCCCAATGTGGGACTCTATTCGCCCTCTTCCGCGCTTCCAGGCGCTCGTGCGCAAGATGAATTTCCCGGACTCCTCGCCGTCGATTCCGGCGATCTGAGCGAACCATGACGACTTCCCCCACTTCGCGCGTGCTTACACTGGTCTTCACCGACCTGGTGGACTCGACCGCGCTCAAGACGGCCCGGGGTGACGCCGCCGTCGGTGAGTTGATCGGGCGACACCGGGATCATGAGAGGCCGACTAGAGACCGCCAATGCGACGCAACCGCTTC
>VFKU01000256.1 GCA_009885415.1 Rhodothermota bacterium | reverse complement strand
TGCGACGAAGCAATCTCCTCCACCGATCGCCCAACCCCTCATCCCGCGATCTCCCCCAACACCAAACTCGTCTGCTCCGCCGTATACTCCGCCAACGAAAACTTGTCCCGCAAGGCCCAACGCCGAAACGCCCACATATGCCCCAGCACCACAATGTTGTGCGCCATCAACGCCAACACGCGCGGGTCCTCGAACTTAAACGCGCCCTCCGCGACGCCCCGCTCCAATATCTCCGCGAACAAACCCGCGATGCGCTCCTCATTTTGTAGCACATACCGCTGCGACTCCCGCCCCAGCGACGCCGTCTCGCGGTAGATCAACAAAATCGAATCCTGCATCTCATCGCACACTTCAAAATAACTGTGGATCGCTCGCTCGAGCGCCAGCTTGGATTGCGGCGACTCGCCGCGGACTTTCGCCGGCGAGACTCCCTTCGCCTTCTCCAGCCGCTCCTCCATCTCCCGATGGATCGCGTCGCACACCAAATACAACACGTCCTCTTTCGTCTTCACATACTCATACAACAGCCCGACCGAGAACCCCGCCTCCCGCGCAATTTCCCGCGTCGTCGTCTGGTGATAGCCCTTGCGAATAAACAGCCCCACCGCCGTCTCCACCAACCGCTGCCGCCGCTCCTCCACCAACGACGAATCCTTCACCAGCGTCGGGATGTCCCGCCGCCCACTAGGCTCCATCTTCGCCGCCGCTGCTGTTTTCCTAGCCATACCGCCTCCGACTGAGCGCTCGTTCATAAGTATAGAACGACCCTCGCCGCCCCGTCAACCACCATAATCCCCCACGTGTCATTCCCGCGAAAGCGGGGACTTCCCCCGCACGAAAAGTCGTCGGTAGAAGGAGAGGTCCCCGCTTTCGCGGGGATGACAATGGATTGGGTCCCTCTGTGTACCTCTGCGTTCTCTATGGTTAAATGCTCTTTCACCACCCGGAGACCGCCCATGCCCGCCTACAAGTTTCTGCTGCTCGACAACCCCGCGCCGCATGTCCGCCGCATCACGCTCAACCGCCCCGAGAAGCGCAACGCGCTGTGCAATCCGCTGCGTGGCGAACTCTTCGATGCGCTCGAAGCCGCCGATCGCGACGAGTCCGTTCGGGTCACTATCCTGCGCGGCGCGGGCAAGGACTTCTGCGCGGGCTACGATCTCTCCGCCGACAACTACGCCGATCAGCCCTATCACACCGCCGCCGGCCTCGGCCAATGGCCACGCCACGTCGTCGAGGGCGCGTTCCGCATCTGGGATCTCGCAAAGCCCGTCATCGCGCAGGTCCACGGCCACTGCCTCGCCGGTGGCACGGAACTCGCCACCGCCTGCGACATCGTCTACGTCGCCGAAGACGCGAAAATCGGCTACCCCGTCACACGCATCATCAGCCCGCCCGACGCGCAGGTCTTCCCGTGGCTCGTCGGCATGCGGCACGCCCTCGAAATGATGCTCACCGGCGACGCGATCAGCGGCCGCGAGGCCACGCAATGGGGCTTCGCTACCCGCGCCTTCCCCGCCGCCGAACTCGAAGCCGCCACCCTCGCGATCGCCCAGCGCGTCGCGAAAGTCCCCAGCGAAGTCCAGCAATTCAACAAACGAAGCGTCCATCGCGCGATGGAGTTGATGGGCATGCGAAACGCCCTACGCGCCGGCACCGAACTCCAAGCCCTCGCCGCGCAGACGGACACCGCGAAGGCCTACTTCGCCAAGGCCCGCGAAAACCTCACTCAGGCCCTCACCGAACGCGACCAACAATTCGGCGATTACCGCACGGAGGGCGACGACACGTCTCCCAAATCGGAACGGCCGCAAAAGCGCCGGACTTAGCCCACAAGTTCAAGTGCCTCGGGAACCTGATCGTCCCGAACCAGCAACCTTACACCGAACCCGGTCCCGGCTGTCAGAAACCCACGTAAACCGGCGCGGTACTCATCGAGAACGACGTACTCTATACCCGCTGCATCAAGGCGCGTTCGCAAGACGTCAAATAGGTTCATGTCGTGGAATTCGCCAATCATTGTGAATCCAGGGAGTATCGCCATTTCGCGCTCCGGGTCTTTCCCACGACCTACAATTTCCATTGAGCGGTTATTCGTCGCTCACACCCGCGCCTTCGGCAGATACGCCATCGCCGCCTCGACCACGGTCTCCGGCGAGATGCGCGTCATGCACCGATGGTCCGTCGCGCAGACCGGCTTCTGGCACGGCCCGCAGTCGACCTCGACCCGCAGCACGCGCCCGGTCTCATAGGGCCCCTCGGTGTACACCGGCTTCGTCGGGCCCATGATGCACACGGCCGGCACGCCCATCGCCATCGCCACGTGTCGCGGGCCGGAATCGTTGCACACCAGCAGCTTCATCAGCGACGCCGTGGCCTTCAGCGTGTCCACGGTCGGCCGGCCCTCGTCGCACACGATCAGCTCGCGCTTCACCAGCTTGCGAATCGCATCTCGCGTGTCTTCCTCGCCCGGCCCGGTGAGCAACACGCACTGCGCGCCCGTCTCCGCGAGGCGATCCACCACCGCCGCGAAGCGCTCGACGGGCCAGCGCTTGCTGGACCCGAAGGCCGCACCCGGCGCAATCCCCACGAAGGGGCCCTCGCCGACGAGGTACTCCTTCACCCGCGCCACCGCCATCGGATCCGCCCGGAGTTCCATGCCGAAGCCGTCGTATTCGCAGCCGAGCGGCGCGAGCAGATCGAGGTATTCCCACACCATATATACGGGCTCGATCCGACCATTGACGAGGTTCGGCGCGACCTTGTCGGTCAGCAGCCACGATCGCGAGTTGCGCGCATAACCCATGATCCGCCGGCTGCCCGCGAGCCGCGCCTGCGCCGCGGCGCGAAGCGAGTGCGGAAACACCACCGCGAGATCGCGTGCGGCCGGTCGCAACTTCCACCCAATCCGCACCATCGCCGCGAGACCCGGCCGCTTGGGCAGGACCTGCGTGTCGTGGATGTAGGGCAGACCACGGAGAAGCTCGATAATCGGTGCGCGACCGGCGACGGTCAGCTTCGCGTGCGGAAAGCGCCGGTGAATCGTGCGCAGCGCGGGCGTGCACATGACCGCGTCGCCGATCCAATTGGGCACAAGCGCCAGTATCCGCTCCGGCTCGATGCTGCTGAGATCACGCACTGCGCCCCCGCTCATCACTCCGGCCAGGACCCCGGATCTCCCTTCGCCACCCGACGCCCGAGTTCCTCCGTGAACCCGTCCTTCGTGAAGGTCTCCCGAAATATCCCCTCACGCTCGCGCAGATGCTCACGGATCACGTCAAAAAAATCCACCAAGGCCCGGGTGATCACCACCGCAAAGAAAATAAACAACAAGCTCAGAAAAAATGCGAAGCGTTTGGGATCGTCCCGCACGTTGACGAACTGCGCGCCCAGGAGAAGCACCACGATCATCGCGACCATCAGGAACAGCCCCACCGGCCGCCGGGGTCGCCATCCCGCCAACCCACGCCACACATACCCCAAGAACGTCCTTGGCGGTGACTCGGAGGGCTGCCGGTTCATTTTCCACCTCCACGACTCCCCCGATCCTAGCAAGGTGCGGAGGATTATAGGAAGGCGTAGAGAACCCCGAAGTCGAAGCCGCCGAAAAACTCTTTCCCAAGCGTTGCCAATATGTGAAATTCTAAGGTAGAGTTTCTACCGGGAAGTGCCTAGAACTAAGCTTCCCATAAGTCATTTATTGTCAATGTGTTATGAGTCTCGAGCGACGAGGGGGTCGTATCGGGACGACCGGCCTTAGGCCGGAGAACCACACGGGGAAGGGGGATCGCTGTCGGTTTCGGGCGTCAAACGCCCGGATCGCGGCGAGCTCAGTTCAGCATGAAAATGCTACCTGAGAAGGTCGAAGGCAAAATCTTCGTGCTCATCCTGGTCATCAGTGTGAGCATGTGCCTGCTCGCCGTGCGCCTCATCTCGATGTTCCAGGAGAGCCTCGTTTTCGCCGCGAACCAGGAGCGCCTCTTCGCCCGGTCGTCTCACGCGCACGATGTGATCGAGCAGTCGCTCGCAACGCGCGAGTCGTTGCTAAGCGCCGCGCACGAAAGTATCCAGTCCTCGCTCGCGACTGCCACTGAGGCCGCTCCTGCCACCGAAGTGCCCGCAGGGATTTGGTTCAGCGGAGGGAGCGGTTCGGATGCATGGACCCAGACCCGCGGCGCAGCGGCGGCGACCGCGCTCGATAATGTCCGCACATTGCTCGCCGCCCAGTTCCCTCACTCTTTCATCTATCTTTCGAACGGCGACATCACGCTACACGCGACAAGCGACGCCACCTCGCGCGATGACGTGGCGCGCCTTGCGCCGGTCGATCCCTCGCAAGCGTCGCCTGCGGCGAACCCGGGCCGTGGCATGGTCTGGACGACTATGAATGTCTCGCAGCCATCGCCGGCCGCCTGGATCCGCATCCTGGCGCCGCTGTACATCGGAGGAAAATTCGCCGGTGTGACCGGCGCGGATTTCCCCATGGAATCGATCCTGTCTCCGACCGGCCCGTCGAAACCGGAACTCGGCTCCTTGCTCGTTTACTCCAAAGACGGTCGGATTCTTCTCGGTCAGGATGCGCCGTGGTCGGCCCTCGTGAGCGAGGATCTCGCCGCCTCGCCGACACAATCCGAAAAAAACTCTGCGCCCGCAGCGCGCACCATCGAACGGGACGGGACGCGGCTCTATGCCAGTGTTGCCGAAGTCCAGCCGTCCGGCTGGCGTGTTGCGGCGGTGGTGAACGCGGAAACGATCTACGCCGAGCTCACCCTGCTCGAAGCAAAACTGGCGCTCTCGGCCATCGCCATGGCGATTCTGCTTGTCTTCCTGCTGCGCGCAAGCTTTCGCCAATTGTTCATCAAACCCGTCCACGCGCTCGAAATCGCCACGCGCGGCTTCGCCCAACACGGCATCGCGAACTTTCCTAAACGCGGCAATGACGAAATCGGCACGCTCACCCACGCCTTCGAGGAAATGGTCGAGTCGCTCTCGAGCCGCGAGGCTGAGCTCACGATCCGCAACCAGCAATTAAAGAATGAAATATCCGGACGCCTCAGCGCCGTCGAATCGCTCCGCGAGAGCGAGCGTAAGTTCCGCACGCTCTTCGAAAAATCCTCCGACGCCGTGCTCGTATTCGACGGCACACGCTACATCGACTGCAACGAGGCCGCCTTAGAAATGTTCGGCTACCCGTCCAAAGAGAGCCTCCTCGCAGCCGACACCGCGTCATTCCATCCGGCCTGCCAGCCCGACGGGCGCTTGTCCGCTGCGGTCGAAGCCGACATGATCGCCACCGCAACACGCAAAGGCGAGCACCGCTACGAGTGGGTGTGTCAGACCTTGCGCGGCCTGGAGTTCTGGGTCGAAATCGTATCCACGCTGATCCCCTACGGCGGCCGCGACGTGCTCTACACCGTGTGGCGCGATATTTCCGCGCGCAAGCTGGAAGAAGACGAACGCATCCGCCTGGCCACCGCGCTCGAGCAGGCCGCCGAAGTCATCGTCGTCACGGACAAAAACGGCATCATTCAATACGTCAACCCCTCCTTCGAGCGCGTGACGCTGTTCACCCGCGAAGAAAGTCTCGGCCGCCATAGCGACCTCATCCACTCGGCGAACGAGGACGCCTCCATTCTCTCCGACATGCGCCGCACGATCGCGGGCGGCAAAGTATGGAAGGGGCGCATCGCCAACACGCGCAAGGACGGCACCTTGTATCAAGCAGAGACCACCATATCGCCCGTGCGCGACGCCACCGGCTCCATCCGAAACTTCGTGATCGTGTCCTATGACGTCACCAAAGAGGCCACGCTCGAGTCGCAGCTCATCCAGGCGCAAAAAATGGAGGCCATCGGCGAGCTCGCCTCCGGTATCGCGCATGAAATCAACACGCCCACGCAGTACATCGGCGACAATATCCGCTTCTTTCAGCAGTCCTACGGCAGCATTTGTTCGCTGCTCGACGAATACGAGTCGCTCGTGGAAAGCATAAAGCGAAAGGAATCGCCAAAGGAGAAGGTCGCCGCGATTGACCGCCTCGTAAAATCCATCGATCTCGCCTACCTCAAAGACGAGGTCCCCACCGCCATCCAGCAGTCACTCGAGGGCAATACGCGTGTCGCCGAAATTGTCCGCGCGATGAAGGAATTTGCGCATCCGGGCCTCGAGGAGAAAGTCGGCTTCGACATCAACCACGCCATCCAGAACACGATCGCGGTGGCGCGCAACGAGTGGAAGTACGTCGCCGACGTGCAGCTCGACCTCGACCCCGCCCTGCCCGAAGTACCGTGCCTGCCCGGCTCCTTCAACCAGGTGATCCTCAATATCGTCGTCAACGCGGCGCACGCCATCGCAGACGTCGTCGACGGCGGCGCGAAGGGCAAAGGCACGATCTCCATCTCGACCCGTGCAGCCGAGGGTTGGGCGGAGATTCGCATCTCCGACACCGGCACCGGCATCCCAGAATCCATCCGCAAGAAAATTTTCGACCCCTTCTTCACCACCAAGCGCGCGGGCAAAGGCACCGGCCAGGGCCTCGCGCTGGTGCATGGCGTCATCGTGGACAAACACGCGGGCACCGTCGACGTCGAGTCAGAAGTCGGCAAGGGCTCCACCTTCATCATCCGCCTGCCGATGGCGGACTCACAGTCGCCGGCCGAGGAACTGGAACTCGCCGGCACACCGGGAAATGGGTGAACACATGTTGGCTACGCAACAAATCGAGAGCGCGATCGAAGATGGGCTGACGAAGAAGCGCATCCTCTTCGTCGACGACGAGCCCAACTTCCTCAACGGCATCCGGCGCATGTTGCGCACCTACCGCGACGACTGGCACATGGACTTCGCCGGCGGAGTCGACGAGGCCGTCGCCATGGCAGAGAACGGCGCCTACGACACCATCGTGTCCGATGTGAACATGCCCATGAAATCAGGTCTCGACTTGCTCGAGATCCTCCGAAACCGCGAACAAACCCGCAACGTACCCATCATCATTCTTACCGGCAACGCCGAGTCCGACCTCAAGCGCCGCGCACTCGACATTGGCGCCACCGACTTGCTCAACAAGCCCGTCGCGCAGGACGACCTCGTCGCGCGTTTGCGCAGCGTCCTACGATTAAAGGCGTACCAGGACCAGATTCTCCATCAAAACGAGACGCTAGAACGCCGCGTGCGCGAACGCACGGTGGACCTCGAACGCGCGCGGCGCGACATCATCTGGCGTCTCGCCAAGGCCGGCGAGTTCCGCGATGAGGAAACGGGCGATCACGTCATCCGCGTCGCGTGTTGCAGCCGCGCCCTCGCCCAGGAACTGAGCATGCCGCCCGACGAGATTCAGAGCATTTTCCTCACTAGCCCCCTGCACGATGTCGGAAAAATAGGCATTCCCGACCGGATTCTGCTCAAGAACGGTGCCCTGACCGAAGACGAGCGCGCGATCATGCAGCGCCACTGCGTGATCGGCGCCTCCATTCTTCAGGCGCAGCCCAAGCGCATAAGCGCCTTCCTGGACGAATCCTCCGACTACGCCGACGACGGGAAAGTCCAGGAGTCCGATCGGCTGCGCGATACGGCAATCCAAATCATCATGACCCACCACGAAAAATGGGACGGCTCGGGTTATCCCAACTCCATCGCAGGGGACGCCATTCCGATCTCCGGCCAGATTGTCGCGGTGGCGGACGTGTACGACGCCATGCGCTCCGAGCGCCCCTACAAACGCGCCTTCACCGTCCCAGAGACCCTCGATCACATGCGGCCCGGCCGTGGTTCACATTTCTCGCCCCGCGTCTTCGACGCGTTCATCAACATCGTTTCAACCTTCGAGGAGGTGCGCGAACGTTTCGCGCAGTGAAACCATCATGACCGAGAGAAAAAAACGCCGCATCATCTTTGTGGACGACGAGGAAAACGTCGGCCAGGCCCTGCGCCGCATGCTCCGGCCCATGCGAAACGAGTGGGACATGGAATTCGTCACCAGCGGTCAAGAGGCCCTCGAACGAATGGCGCAGGCCCCCTTCGACATCGTCATTTCCGATATGCACATGCCCTCGATGCACGGCGCAGACCTGCTGGCCCTGGTCATGGAGCGCTTTCCCGACACGATCCGCTTCGCGCTCTCGGGCTCGCCCGGCGGCGACACCGTGATCCGCACCTCGTCCATCGTCCACCAGTTTCTCGTGAAACCCTTCGAGCCGATGCTGCTCATGCAACTGATCACGCGCGCCTTCGCCCTGCGCGACCAGCTCGAAAAAAGCGGCATCAAGCAGTTGCTCATCGAAATGGGTGGCGTGCCCTCCGTTCCTCTGCTCTATCGCAAGATCGTGCAGGAAATGCAGCGCCCGAAACCCTCGGTTGAACGCGTCGCCGCGATCATCGAAAAAGATGCGGGCATGTCCGCCAAAGTTTTACAGGTCGTCAACTCCGGCACCTACGGTCTCAAACAACACGTCGGCAATGTGACCGTCGCCGCCAAGCTGCTCGGGTTGAGCAACATCCGCAGCCTCGTGCTCGCGGCCGAGGCCTTCCAGCCGGCCGAGAAGGACGCTTTCCCGCCCAACTTTGCCATCGAGGGCCTGTGGGAACACAGCCTTCGCGTCGCAAGCTACACGAAAAAACTCGTGCTCATGGAACTCAACGACCAGAAGATGGCCGACGACGCCTTCACCGCGGGCCTCCTGCACGACATCGGCCAGATCGTCTTGGCGACCAAGAAGACCAAGGAATTCGGCGAGGCCCTGCGCGAAGCCCAGGCCAACAATGAACTCCTCATCGACGTCGAAAAACGAATCTTCGGCGCCACGCACGCCGAGGTCGGCGGCTACCTGCTCGAACTCTGGGGCCTGCCCGATCCGATCACCGAAGCGATCACCTTCCACAACATTCCACAAGGCTGCTCCGAGGACGAATTCAGCGTCGCCACCGCGCTTCACGTCGCCAACTACTTCGCCGAAGATCGCGACGAGGTAGGCATCAACGTGACCAGCTCGCTCGACACCATCCACCTCGAGCGCATCGGCATGACGTCCAGAATCGAGGAGTGGTACGACCGCTGCCACGAGGAAACCACAGGGCTGGCCAGCTTCGAAAGGCTCTAGAAACCCGGATCGAATCGCAGCGTCCGTAGCATGGGCGGCCCGCCCATGCCGACCGTGGACAGATCGTAGGGTGGGCTTCAGCCCACCAACCCCCTGTCCGCAGATGTGCGCAGACCGGCGCGCTCACGGCGCAGGCGTCTCCCGGAGAAACGCCGCCGCGAGAATCGTCTCGACAATGCTCTCCACCGCCGCGGGACGCGCCATCGATCGCGCGGCCTCGCTCATCGCCAACAGGCGCTTACGCGACGAGAGAAGGCCGCGGATATCTTCCCCCAGCCGCTCCGCCGTGCATTCCGTGTCCAAAATCACGACCGCCGCACCCGCCTGCTCAAAGGCGCGCGCATTCGTCTCCTGATGATTGTCCGTCGCGTGACGATACGGCACCAGAATCGACGGCCGGCCCATTGCGGCAATCTCCGCCGTGCTCGATGCGCCCGCCCGGCTCACAATCAGCGTCGCCGCCGCACACGCCGCCGCCATGTCGTCGATAAAACCCGTCACGCGCACCGACACCTCGAGGCCCACGACCGATTTGCGCGCGGCCTCGAGCCCGGGCTTCCCCGTCATCCAGATAAACTGCGCCTCACCCGCGCGAAACGCCTTCAGCGC
>VFKU01000700.1 GCA_009885415.1 Rhodothermota bacterium | reverse complement strand
CGAGAAGACCTCACTGCTCCCCGGAGTATTGCGCGGATCGTGGTCAGTCCCGTTGGGGCCACTATCAAGTGCCGCTACCGGGGCAGAAAGTTGGCTTCATACCGGCCAAACTTGACTACGTTGGGAACCGGGGATCAGTGGGTCCCTTAGCCAGTCCATTTTCGCCGCCGCCCGCTCCCTTGTTATACTTGCGTCCACGACGATAGGGGGGCGTACCATGATGCGGCGATACGTAGGGATATGGGCTTTGGCGCTGGCGGCGGCAGGCTGCGGATCGACAGGCCAGAAAGTCTTGCAGGACTTCGGAATCAAGGATCGCCCCGAGGGCTACGTGTCGGGCGCCGACAAAGTCATGGAGAACCTGCCCGAGGTCGCCAAGGCCGAGATGGATCGGCTCAACACCGGCCAACGCCAGGGCGAAATCCTCTACGACAAGCAGGACGCGCTCAACGGCGCGTATTACAAGCGCACCAAGGTCTACGAGACCTCGCGGCCCCTTGACGCGCAAGTTGCGAACCAGACCCGGCGCGACGAAGAGACCGGCTTCGTCGGCTACATTGAGTACAGCTACCAGTTCTACGAGAGCGCCCGAAAACAGACCAAGGCCGACGCGGCGGCCCAGACCTCCGATATCCCGACGGGAGTGCGGGGCCGGGAGACCTATCGCTACCGCTTCAACTCGGGCGCAGCGTGGAACGGCGGCAAGGGCGAGCCCTTTAAGGAGTAGCCCGCCGGGCCGCGAAGACCAGCTACGCCCCCTTTCATCGCTGGGGTAGGTCTGCTATACTCGACAAAACCACAACATCTTGTGGCAGCGCATCTATGCGCCGCATGGGGGAGTACTTGAACGGACTGCGCCGAAAAGTCCATTTCGTCGGCGTCGGCGGTATCGGCATGAGCGGGCTCGCCGAAATTCTGCTCAACCTTGGCCACGAAGTTTCGGGCACGGATCTTCACGCCTCCGACATCACCGCACGCCTCGAGGACTACGGGCTGCGCTTTCACGAGGGCCACGAAGGCGCGCACATCGGCCACGCCGAGATCGTCGTCGTTTCCGCGGCGGTGCCCGAGGACAATCCCGAAGTCGTCGAAGCGCGGCGCCGAGGTCTGCCGGTAATCCATCGCGCCGACGTGCTCGCCGATCTGCTTCGTCTCAAGCCGAACGCCGTGGTCGTCGGCGGCAGTCACGGCAAGACGACCACGACCTCGATGATTTCCTCGATTTTGGATCGCGCGAACCTCGGCGCGACGTCGATCGTTGGCGGCATCCTCCATCGCAGCGGCACAAACGCGCGCTGGGGCACGGGAGACTACATCGTCGCCGAGTCCGACGAGCACGACGGATCGTTTTTGCGATTGCATCCGACGGTCGCCGTCGTGACCAACATCGACGCCGAACATCTTGAGTATTACGGCACGCTCGATCAGATTCAGCGCGCCTTCGTCGATTTCTGCAATGACGTTCCGTTTTACGGCTACTCGATTGTCTGTCTCGACGACGCGAACACGCGCGAGGTGTTGCCGCGCATTCAGAGTTCCTGCATCACCTACGGCTTTTCCGAGGGCGCCTCGCTGCGCGCATCGAAGGCCGAGCTCGTGGGCGACGCCTCGCGCGGCACGGTCGCGCAGCGGCTCGACAAGCTCCGGACGCGTTTCGAAGTCAGCGCACACGACGAGCGCCTGCCCTTTCCAGCCAAGCTCGGCCGGCTGGAAATCCGCGCGCTGGGCGACGACAACGTGCGAAACGCGACGGCGGCCTGCGCGGTCGGCCTCTGTCTGGGGCTGAGTTTCGGGCATATTGCAGACGGACTGCGCGATTTTTCGGGGATTCGCCGCCGCTTGCAGCTCTGCGGCGAGGCGGGCGGGGTCACGGTGGTGGAGGATTACGCGCACCACCCGACAGAAATTACGAGCACCTTGCGCGCCGCGCGGCTCCTGAACCCCGGGCGTATCTTGGTCGTGTTTCAACCGCACCTCTACACGCGCACGAAATTTTTCAGCCGCGAATTCGGCGAAGCGCTCGCGGCGGCGGACCTTGCGCTGGTCACCGACATCTACGGCTCGCGTGAGACCCCCATGCCCGGCGTCGACGCCGGGCTCATCGTGGACTCGGCGCGCGCCTCGGGGCACACTCACGTCGAACTGTTCCGCGACAAACAACGCGTGCCCGAGTTCCTCGCGCCACAGACGCGCCCCGGCGACCTCGTGCTGCTCATGGGCGCGGGGAGCATCAATCAGCTCGCGGGGCCGCTCTTGACGGCGCTCGAGGCGCGCACATGATCGCGCGTCGCGGAAACATCCCGCGTCGCCGGCCCGCGAGACGCGCGCGCCGTTTCACCCGCGTCTTCGAAATCCTTATCTGCATTTCGGTCGTCGGCGCCTTCGGATACTTCTTCGCGAAATACGCGATAGATTCGAGAGACTTTCGCGTGCGCCGCGTCGCCATCGACGGTCTGCACTATCTCGACGAGGGGACGGTGCTGGCGGCTTCCGGCATCGCGCCCGACGGCAATGTCTTCGCCTTCGACGAGGCCACGGTGAAATCGCGGATTGAGAAACTGCCCTATGTCGAATCGTGCGACGTTGGCCGCGTGTATCCCGACACCGTGGCGATCACGATTCGCGAACGCGTGCCCGCGGCGAGCCTGCATGTCGGCCGGCGCGCCTACGAAATTGATCGCAGCGGCGTCGTGCTGCGCGAGTACGCGCCCACCGAAATGCCGATGGACCCCTTCATCACGCAGGCTCCCGGCGTGAACTTCATCCAGCCCGGCCAGCCGATCGACAAAAAGACCGCGCGGCCGGCCTTGGACGCCGCTTTGGCGGTCTGGGACCAGGTGCGCGCCAGCGGCCTCTCGGACCGGCTGCGCGTCTCCGAACTCGCGGCGCTGCGCGGCAACGACGTGCGCATGTTCTGCGCGGGCGAAGATTACGAAATCCGCTGGGGTGGCGAAGATGTCGAGGGCATGGCCCGGCGGCTCGAGGTGTTGTGGGAGAAATTTGACGGCCACCTGCCGTGCTTTGAGTACGTGGACCTGCGATTCGGCGCGAACGTGGCCTGTAAATAGCGGCCGGGCGCGCGGGGCCATTGTGCCGCGCGACCGGCAGTGTTACCATACAGGTCTGCACCGGGGGGTGCGGACGCATTTTCGGGGGAGCGCCGTATGAACACCGCCATGACCAATGAATTTGTCACCTTTGATCAGCGCGCCGTCATCAAGGTCTGCGGCGTGGGGGGCGGCGGCGGAAACGCCGTGACCCGAATGATCGAAGAGGGGCTCAAAGACGTCGAGTTCATCGCGATCAACACCGACGCCCAGGCGCTCAAGCGATCGCCCGCGCCCTGCCGCATTCAGATCGGCGCCGGCCTCACGGGCGGACTCGGCTCCGGCGCGCAGCCGGGCATGGGCCGCAAAGCCGCGGACGAAGATCGCGAGCGTATCTCCGACGTGATAGTCGGTGCGGACATGGTCTTCGTCACCTGCGGTCTCGGCGGCGGCACGGGGACCGGCGCCGCGCCGATCGTGGCGGAGATCGCGCGGAACTCCGGCGCGCTCACCGTGGCGATCGCGACCTTGCCCTTCGACTTCGAGGGCGCCGAGCGCATGGACAACGCGCTGCGCGGTCTCGCCGAGTTGCAAGAAAATGTCGACACGATCATCGTGATCCCGAACGATCGCGTCGCGCGCCTTTGTCAGGACAACATCTCGCTGCTCCACGCGTTCCGCCGCGCCGACGAAGTCCTGCATAATGGCGTGCGCGCGATCTCTGAACTCATCACTGTGCCCGGCCTGATCAATCTCGACTTCGCCGACGTGCGCACGATCATGCAGTCGCGCGGCCGTGCGCTGATGGGCATTGGCGTCGCGGAGGGAGAGGATCGTGCGATCCGCGCCGCGAGCGAGGCCATCATCTGCCCGCTGCTCGAACAGTCCAACATCGAAGGCGCGATGGGCGTCATCGTCAACGTGCGCGCCGGATGCGACATCCGTATGCGCGAAGTGCAGGACGCGGTCACGACGGTCCAGCGCGCGGCGCACCCCAAGTCGAACATCATTTTCGGCGCGGTGGTCGAGGAGCACGAGCGGCCCGATTTACAGGTCACGGTGATCGCCGCGGGCTTCGATTTCGAAATTCAGCGCACCCTCTCGGGCGCGGATGTGGCCGAGCGCCCCGCGCCGCATATCCTGCGGCTCAAGACGCCGG
>VFKU01000315.1 GCA_009885415.1 Rhodothermota bacterium | reverse complement strand
CGATGCCGATCAGCGGAAGGAAGGCCGTATGAAATACATTCGTGCCTTCCTTGCCGAAGTGGCCGGTGACGAGATAGAGCAGCCGCGCGAGGTAATTGTTTAGCGTGCTATGCGGCGTGTGTTCGAGGCCCAAATCCGTGCGAATACAGGCCTTTTCCGCCTTCGCGTAGCCCCGCGCGACTTCGCGTACCTGCGCGGGCTCGAGGCCCGACTCGCGCGCATACTCGTCCACCGGAATCGACGCGAGCATCGCACGCACTTCGTCCCAACCCACGCAACGCTCCGCAAGGAATTCCGTGTCCTCGAGGCCTTCCTGCACGATCGCGCCGAGCATCGCGAGCATCAAGTGCGCGTCGCCGCCGGGCCGCACTTGGAGAAACACATCTGCTTTTTCCGCCGTCTCCGTGCGCAACGGATCGACGACCACGAGGGTGCGCTTCGGGTCCTTCGCGAAGTCCTGAATCAGCGTGCGCGCCTGCGCCATGCCGTGCGACTGCCAGGGGTTCGACCCGATGACGAGGAGGTAGTCCGCATGATGCGCGTCCTCCGTTGGGTGACAATTCTGCTTGCCAAATAATTTACCGTCGATCCAAAATCCGCCAGTCTTCTCCTGCGCGAGCGAGGTGTAGATGTAGCGCGTGCCCAGCGCCGCGCGAAAGGCCGTGCCATACACGCCGCCGAGATGATTGCCCTGGCCGCCGCCGCCGAAGTACGCCAGCGTGTGCCCGCCGTGCGTATCGCGGATCGATTTCAGCTTCGCCGAGATCCCCGCGATCGCCGTCTCCCACGAGACCTCCTCGAAACTACCGTCCGCCCGGCGGCGCAACGGCGAGGTCAGGCGGTGTTGGTCGTTCTGGTAGTAGTCCAGCCGCTGCGCCTTTTGGCAGGCATAACCCTCGCTCAACGGGTGCGACTTGTCCCCCTTAATCTTCGCGATCCGCCCGTCTTCGACGAGGACATCGATCCCGCAGTTGAGCGTGCAGAGAATGCACGCGGTCTTCTGCCAATTCTCCGTCTCATCGCGGACTGTCGCCATGGCTTAGCCCTCTCGAAAATTCGCTAGAACATCTCTAAACTGTTTGGATTATGAACATAATCCAAAAGATTGTCAAGAGGGTTCCCCGCGTTCTTTCTGCGCCGTGGCAAACAAAAGAAAACCGCGCCGACCCCCCTACGGATCGGCGCGGTAGATGGCTGTTTCTTGAGTTTACTGCGCCAACTCGAAGAGCCCCGCGGCGCCCTGGCCACCGCCGATGCACATCGTGACCACGCCGTAGCGGGCCTTCTTCTCGATCATCTGGTTGGCGATCGTGCCGACCATGCGCGAGCCGGTCATGCCGAAGGGGTGGCCGATCGAGATCGAGCCGCCGTTGATATTGAGCTTGGCGGGGTCGATGCCCAGTTTATCGCGGCAGTAGATCACCTGCACCGCGAAGGCTTCGTTGAGTTCCCACAGGTCGATGTCGCTGACTTTCAAGCCGTGGCGCTTGAGCAGCTTCGGCACGGCGTACACCGGGCCGATGCCCATCTCGTCCGGCTCGCAGCCCGCCACCGCGAAGCCGCGGAAGAGGAGCTTCGGCTTGATGCCGAGCGCCTCGGCGCGCTTGCGCTCCATGAGCACGCAGGCCGACGCGCCGTCGGAAAGCTGCGAGGCGTTACCGGCGGTGACGCTGCCTTGGCCGCTGGTCGGGTCGAAGTAGGGCGCGAGCGAAGCGAGCGCCTCGATCGTCGTATCGGCGCGGTTGCATTCGTCTTTGTCGCAGACCACGTCCTTCGTGCCCTCGATTTGTTTCGTCGCTTTGTTGAAGAGGCCCATGCTCGCCTTCATCGGCGCGATTTCTTCGTTGAAAAATCCGCGCGCCTGCGCGGCCGCGGTGCGCTGCTGACTCAGCAACGAGTATTCGTCCTGCGCCTCACGCGAGACGTGGTAGCGCCTGGCCACCACTTCGGCCGTTGCGCCCATCACCATATAAAGCCCCGGTTTCTTCTCCATGGCGACCGGATTCGGGTCCGCCTTCGGCTTCATCGCCGTGATGCTTTCCACGCCGCCGCCGATCGCCACATCCGCGCCCTCGTAAATCTGGTGCGCGGCCATCGCGATGGCTTGCAAGCCCGACGAACAAAAGCGGTTCACCGTGGTCGCCGCCGCCGTCACCGGCAGCCCGGCGATAATCGCGGCGATGCGCGCCACATTCATGCCCGACTGTCCCTCGGGGTAGCCGCAGCCGAGAATGACATCGTCAATTTCCGCGGCGTTCAGCGCCGGCAGTTTCTTCACCGCCTCGCGGATCGCGTGCGCGGCCAGATCGTCCGGCCGCGTCAGGTTGAACGAGCCCCGGTGGGACTTCGCCAGCGCGGTGCGGGCGTGCGAGACAACAACGGCTTCACGTGCCATGATTTCGTTTCCTTTTCCGGTGGGCAGGGCCGACGAGCGGCCCGTCGTTAATGACAGGACAATCCAGCCGCACAGCCTAATTCCCGGCCGCCAGAAAATCAACAACGCCATCGCCGATGCAGCGCCCGTCAACCCTCGTTAGAGATGTCCCCTTGGTTTTGGGTCGAGCGACTGGTCCGTCACATCCACAGCCCGTGGCGGATTGGCATTCGTGCAACTCTCGTCGTAGGGGCTGTGGATATGTGGGTGACGCGCGGCGTTATCGCTTGCTGGTCTGTGGCGCGTCGTCCGTTGCGGTGGCCCAGACGGCGCTGATAGACTCGTTTTTCCTCTATCGGTACTCATCCATGATGTCCACTTCCACCGATGCCGTCGTACGTTCCGTCCCACTGTCCACCGCTCCGGATCCGGGCCGGCGCGCGTGGGCGGCGAGTGTGGCGGCGGTCGTCTTTTTGGGCGGGGCGCTTCGCCTACTGCGGCTCGGCCATGAGAGCTTCTGGCTCGACGAGTCGTATATGGCGGCTGCGGCGGACCGCGTGTTGGCGCCGTGGACGCTTTTCAGTGTGGACTACATCAACGACGCCCCCCTCTATCACTTCATCATAGGGTTTTGGTCGCGGTTTGTCGCGGTTGTGCCGGGTTTGGATCTCGGGACGGCGGCGCGCGACTTTGCAATGCGGCTGCCGTCCGCCGCGATTGGCACGGCGAGCGTGTGGGGGGTGTACTGGTTCACGGAGCAGTTGTTGCGCGCGCGCGCGGCGGCGCTGATCGCGGCGTTCATTTTCGCCCTTTCGCCCTTTCAGCTTTACTACGCCCAGGATTTGCGCCCCTACGCGCTGCACGTGGGGCTGAACATCGCCGCCGCGATCTTTCTCGTGCGCAGTCTCGAGCGGAATCGGCCCTCCGACTGGATGGTGTTCACCAGCGTATGCACGCTGGCCATCTACAACCACTTCTTCATGGTGTTCAATGTGATAGCGATGAACCTGTACTTCGTCGCGTTCTTCAGGCAACACTTCAACCTGCTCGGCCGGTGGATTGCGGCCAATCTTGCGATCATCGCGCTGTCGGGCCCCGGCCTGGCGATGATGCTGCGGGTCAGCAGCGTGTACGAGTCGGCGAGCGAAGACTGGTATTCCACGCCGGATGCGAATCTTTTGCTGATCACATTCAAAAATTTTTTCGCGGGCTATTCGCCGCAATTCGCTTGGTATCGGCCGCTGATCGCATTGGCGGCGGCGCTGGTGACGCTTGGGGCCTGGAGTCTGCGGCGAGATATGAAGCGATTGGTTTTCCTCGTGATCATGGGCGCCGCACCCTTGGTCCTCGCAGCGGTGTATTGGCGGACCGTGAATTTTCCGTATTACACGCACCGGCTTATGATCTTCTCCGCTGTGCCGATCTACGCGTTGGCGGCCTCGGGAATCGCGCGGGTACCGATGCGGGGCCTCCGGGCAATACTCGTGGCCGTGTTGGCCGCGCTGATGATTCCCGGAATGATGGATTATTACGCACAGCGCGCGCATCCGGCCGTTACGCACACGATGGGATGGCTGTACAAGGCGGACATGCGGTCGGCGAGCCGTTTTGTCCAGGAGCGGATGCAAGACGGCGACGTGATCGTGCATCGCCTGCGTTACTCGCAGTATCCCTTCCGCTACTACATGGGCTGGGACAGCCCCAATTATGTTGGCGTGCCGACGCGATCGTCGGTCGTCGCACAGACGCAGGGCTATCCGAATGACGCGATTTACGTCAACAACCACATAATGCCCCACTTGCTTGAGGGGCTCATCGCAGGGAAAATTCGTGTTTGGTACGTGGATTCGTGGTGGCGGGCGGGTGAGGAGGACGGCGTGGCCCGGGAAACAATGGATCTCTTGGCGGATCACGGGGCGCAAGTGCTGGTGCAGCGCTTCGACGGATTGACGGTCTATCTGTTTGAGTTGAGGGTCGGCGGCGCTGTCGCGCACCAGACCCACGAAGGGGGAAAACCGTGACATGCGTGACGTTTAGCGTCTCGGTGCGCCGGATGGATCTCGCCCGGCTCGGCGCGAGTTTGCGCGAAATGGCGGCGCTCAAGATCGCCGAACTGCGCGTCGACGTGTCGGACGGCAGCTTCGTTTCCGAATTCGCGCTAGGCTTCGACGTGATCGAGACGCTGCGACGCGAGTCGGCCCTGCCAATCCACGTGCACCTTATGGCCGAGCGGCCCGACCGCTTTCTGCAAGACTTCGCGCGCCTCGGGTGCGCGGCCGTCACGG
>VFKU01000695.1 GCA_009885415.1 Rhodothermota bacterium | reverse complement strand
TCGTCCCGGAGCGCGACCTCGTTTTCCAGCCCGGCGATGCGGCGATCGCGATCGAGGACCTCGCCGTCGAGCCGGTCCCCCCGGCGCCGCGCCTGCTCTTCCTGCGCGCGAAGGGCGCCGATCTCCACGAGCAAGCGGTCTTCCTCGGCCTCGAGCTGCGCGCGCTGAATGCGCAACTCCGCCAGCTCACGCTCAGCGCGGTGAAGGGAAATCGTCAGCGAGGAAATCTCGTCGCTCGCGCGTTGATAGCGCTCTTGCAGTTCCAGCGCCTGCGACTCGCTCTGGCCCTTCTCGGACAGGAGCGCGACGCGGCCCGCTTCAAGTTCGCTGATACGCCCGGCCTGCACTTCGATCTCGGCGAGCAACTCCTGCGCCTGGATCGCCGCGGCCGACTCGCGCTCCACGGCCCGGGCCAGATCTTCCTGGCGGCGCGCGACCTCCGCCTCCAGCTCGCGGCGGGTCTCCGCGGCCCGATAGAGCGACTCCCGCGCGGAG
Organism: Rhodothermota bacterium; assembly: GCA_009885415.1. GTDB lineage: Bacteria > Hydrogenedentota > Hydrogenedentia > Hydrogenedentales > VFKU01. The sequence continues at coordinate 2,790 of VFKU01000695.1, read as the reverse complement.
CCTAGCTCCTGCGCGAGGCTCTCCGCCGTGTCCCGCGACTTCCGGTCCGACTGTTCCAGCGAGTCAATGCGCACACCGAGCGCGGTCTGTTCCGCCAGGAGCCGGCTCCGTTCCGCGTTCAACTCCTCAATCTGTGATTCTCGCCGGTGAAGGTCCTGGACGAGCGCCTCGATCTCTTCACGCGCCTTCCGCTCATGCTTGGCGAGGTGGGCGTGTTCAATCTTCAGGTGCGACAGCGACAGTTCGGACTGCGCCCGCTGTTCGTCCACGTGGACGTAGGCCGCCTTGCGCTCTTCGAGTTCGCGGCCCAGCCGCGCGATTTCTTGCGCCTGCTCGCTGCCGGATTTGAGCAGCACGTCCATCTTGGCCTGCAATTCGGCCAGGCGCGCCCCGAGTTCCCGCCGCTCGCCCGAAAGCGAGGCAAAGTCCCGTTCGCGCGCGTCCAGCGCCGCCATGGCCTCGCGCAACCGCGCGTCGGTGTCGGCCCAGCGCCCGGCCAGATCCTGCTCCCGCGTTTCAATCGCGAGAAGCGCGTCTCGCAGCGCGTCCCGTTCCATCGCAGCGCGCTTCGATTCCTCCAGGCTGCGTCCAAGGCGCCGTTCCACCCCGGCATGTTCGACGGCGAGAATCTCGCGCGCTTCGCGCTGCATCACGGCCTCTTCGCGCGCGATACCCGCGGCCTCCGTCATACCGGAAAGGTCCACGCGCATCTCTGCAATCACGCGCTCGAGCCGGTCCTTGGCCGACAACAGTTCCTGTTGCGCCGCCCGTTCCTTCATGAGCCCAGCGGCGAGCGTCTCGCTGTCGGCCAGCAGCTCGTTCTCCCGCTGAGTGAGCGAATAGCGATCGCGACGCGCGCTGTCCAGTTCCGCTTCGATACGCGCGGCGTTCAATTTCGCTTCGCGGAGTTCCGTGTCGCGTTCGCCCAGGCGCCGCGTCAGCGTTTGCACGCGTGCCTCCAGTTCTTTTTCCCTCACATCGATCACGGTCATGCGTACGTCGGCCGCGACCAAGGCCTGGTCGAGTTCTGCGCGCCGCAGGTGCGAGAGTTCGATTTCCTCCCGGTGGACTGCCAATTCGGCCTGCAGCGCGATGCGTTGCTCCAGTAATGCGTCGTACTCGGTCTGGAGCGCGTCGTACTCCGCCTGCAACGCGGCCAAGAACTGCGCAAGCGAGACGCGCTCGGCCGTCACCGCGGCAAGCGCCGCCCGCAGGCCGGTCATTTCCAGTGCGAGATGCTCGGCCGTTTCAGCGAGCGGGGAAAGGCCGGGTCTGCGGCTCGGCGACGCCCCTGTGCTCGAAAAATGCGCGTCAATGGCCCCGAGCGCTTCGCCGGCGCGTTTGAGTTGTTCCGCTTGATCGTCGGCTTGTTCTTGCAACGCGCGATTGATATCCAGGGCCCGCGACTCTCGCGACAGCGTCTCTGTCAGGCGCTGCTCGAGGGACGCGATCCGCGCGCGCACCGCCTCCCGCTCGGCCTCGATGGTCTGGACGTTTTCCTCCGCCGATCGAAGTGATCCGCGCAGGCCCTGCACATCAGCGGCGCTGCGTCGTGCCTCGATCGCCTCTTCGCGGGCCTTCTGCAGTTCCCGGCGGAGCTCGTCTTCGGTCGCGGAAACCCCGCTCGCCTCGCTGTGTAGCTCATCGATCTCTGAGTTCAGGCGGCGGATGACGCGCTCTTGATCGCCGTTCTTTCGGAACAGGCTCGAAAGCGTCTCATCGCGCTCACGGAGCTCGCGTTCGGCCGTCTCCAGGCGCGCATGAATTTCGTCCATCGACCGCTGCGCATCGCCGCCGAGCTCCGGAACGGAGGCCGGTGCATTCAACGCCGTGAGTTCGGTCCCGAGCGACGATAGCAGCGACTCAAGCTCTTCGTTCTTCGAGGACAAGGCCTGCACAGCGCGCTCGCGATCGGCCAAGCGCGTTTGGAGCCGCTGCACGATCGTCGCAGACTCCTCGCGTTGTTCGCGGAACGCTTCGATCTCGTGCTCAAAGCTTTTTCGGACGATATCCAGTTTTTTGGCGAGCGGGGCGGCCAGCGTGGTTTCGGTCGCTGAGGGCGCCCGAGGGGCCGGGTCTGCGGCGAACACCGGCCCGGATCTCTTGGAGATAAACAGGCCCAGCTTTTGCACGCGTTCGCTGGAGGAGGTCTGCGCGATTCGGCGGTGGAGCGCCTCCGCCTCTGCATGGCGGCCCAAACGATCTAGGCAGTACGCCCTGGAAATCAGGAGGTCTTCGCGGCCCGGGTAGGTGGCGATCAGCTTGTCGAGGATTTCCAGCTCGCGCGCGTCTTGCCGGTCCCGAAGCTCTCGAGTGGCATCAGCGGTGGATTGATGATGAACGGCATCTTGCATGAGAAAGTAGTGCGCCCCGGCGCCCCGATCAGCGAAATCCGCCTAACGGTCACGAGTATATCAGATCGGCCCGAAGCGGCCAAAGCATGAAAAGCGCACACCGGAGGAGATTAAACGGCCAATCGCGCGCTAGGCCTGAAGCGGAGGCAGCACGTAGTAGAAGACGGCCAGGAAATGGAGGAACGAACCGGCCATGACCATGACGTGCCAGATGGCATGATGGTAGGGGATGCGTTCCCAGAGGTAGAAGACGACGCCGAAGGTGTACATGAGTCCGCCGGCGGCCAGGAGCGCGAGACCGCCCGTGGGTACGGCGTGCAGCACAGGCTTGGCGGCGAGGACGACCATCCAGCCCATGGCGACGTACATGAGGGTGGAGAGGATGTTGAAACGGTGCGTGAAGAAGACTTTGAACACGACGCCGGCGAGCGCGAGG
>VFKU01000617.1 GCA_009885415.1 Rhodothermota bacterium | reverse complement strand
GGGAAGGCCTCATAGGCGCCATTGCCGCCGTCGCGGCAGACGTAGACGAAGTCCGATTCCGAGAGTTGTGATTCAGATCGGAACGTGAATGAAGTGAGGGCCAGAAATAGAGCGAGTACTCGTTCGCGGTTGGACATACGCCCTCCTATGTGTCGTTCACTTCTTCTTTTTCGTGGTGGCTTTCTTCGCCGTCTTGCGCGGCGTCTCGAGCGCGGCCTGCGCCGCGGCGAAGCGGGCGATGGGCACGCGGAAGGGGCTGCAACTGACGTAGTCGAGGCCGCTGCGGTGGCAGAATTTCACCGACTCGGGGTCGCCGCCGTGTTCGCCGCAGATGCCGATTTTGAGGCCGGGGCGCGCTTCGCGTCCGCTTTGGACGGCCATCTCGATCAGCTTGCCGATGCCGCCCTGGTCGAGCGTCTGGAAGGGATCCGACGGCAGGATTTTCTTCTCGAGGAAGTCCGGCATGAAGGTGCCGACGTCGTCGCGCGAGAATCCGAAGCCCATCTGCGTGAGGTCGTTCGTGCCGAAGCTGAAGAACTCGGCGTGCTCGGCGATTTCATCCGCGACGAGGCAGGCGCGGGGGACTTCGATCATGGTGCCGACGAGGTATTTCACCTTGACCTTGTATTTCTTGAGCGTTTCCTCGGCGACCTCGCGGATGATCTTCGCCTGGTGGAGGAATTCGTTCACGTGACCGACGAGGGGCACCATGATTTCCGGGAGAACTTCGATTTTCTTGAGGGTGAGTTCGGCGGCGGCCTCGAAGAGCGCGCGCGCCTGCATCTCGGTGATTTCGGGATAAGTGATGCCGAGGCGGCAGCCGCGATGGCCGAGCATCGGGTTCAACTCGTGCAACTGTGCGACGCGGGTCTTGATGGTGTCGACGCCGATCTTGAGTTTGTGCGAGAGCTCGGCGATTTGTTTGTCATCGAGCGTGACGAATTCATGGAGCGGGGGATCGAGCAGGCGCACGGTGACGGGCTTTCCGGCCATCGCCTTGAAGATGCCGAGGAAGTCCGCTTTCTGGTAGGGCAACAGTTTCATCACCGCCGCGCGGCGATCCGCGTCGTTCCGCGCGAGAATCATCTCGCGGACGTGGAGGATGCGCGCCGGGTCGAAGAACATGTGTTCGGTGCGAGCGAGGCCGATGCCTTCGGCGCCGAAGGCGACCGCCTGCGCGGCGTCGTCCGGAGTCTCCGCGTTCGCGCGGACCTTAATCTGGCGGACTTCGTCGGACCAGATCATGAGTTTTTTGTACCAGGGGTTTTTGTTCGGCTCGGCGGGAAGCACGCCGACCTGGCCGGCGTAGACCTTGCCGGTGGTGCCGTTGACGGAAATCCAGTCGAGTTCGCGCAGGGTCTTTCCGTTTACGTTGAGCGTCTTGTTGCGCGCGTCGATCGCGAGGGCGGAGCAGCCGACGACGCAGCACTTGCCCCAGCCGCGCGCGACGAGCGCGGCGTGGCTGGTCATGCCGCCTTTGGCCGTGAGGATCGCCTGCGCGACGTGCATGCCGTGGACGTCTTCGGGCGAGGTCTCGTTGCGCACGAGCACGACCTTCTTGCCCTCCTTGGCGAAGCGCTCCGCGTCGTCCGCGGTGAACGCGATTTGACCGACGCCGCCTCCGGGGCCGGCGGGCAGGCCGCTGGCGAGGAAGGGCGCAGCCTTCTCGGCGGCGGGATCGAGCATGGGGTGGAGGAGTTCGTCGAGTTGGGAGGGATTCACGCGCATGAGCGCTTCGTTCTTCTTGATGATCTTGTCTTGGGCCATTTCGACCGCAATGCGGACGGCGGCGCCGCCGGTGCGTTTGGCGGTGCGGGTCTGAAGCATCCAGAGTTCGGAGTTCTCGATGGTGAACTCTATGTCCTGCATGTCGCGGTAGTGCGTCTCGAGTTTGCGGCGGATATTGTCGAGTTGCTTGTAGACTTTCGGACTTTGTTCTTCGAGCGATTTGAGGTGCTGGTTGTCGGAGGACTTAGTCGCCTTGTTCAGCGGCGAAGGCGTGCGGGTACCGGCGACGACGTCCTCGCCCTGCGCGTTCTGTAACCATTCGCCGTAGAACAGGTTCTCACCGGTGGCGGGGTTGCGCGTGAAAGCGACGCCGGTGGCCGACTTGTCACCCATATTGCCGAAGACCATGGCTTGCACATTCACCGCCGTGCCCCATTCGCCGGGGATGCCTTCGATGCGGCGGTAGGACTTGGCGCGCTTGCCGTTCCACGACTGGAACACCGCGCGGATGCCGCCCCAGAGCTGTTCGTTCGCGTCGTCCGGGAAGGGTTTCCCCAGCGTGTCCTTGACGATCTTCTTGTACAACTCGGAGAGCAGTTGCAGGTCTTCGGCGGAGAGGGCGGAATCCTCCGTGACGCCGCGCTCTTTTTTGATGTGCTCCATCGCATGGTCGAGTTTGTTGCGGACAGACTCGCCGTCTTCATGCTCGATGCCTGCGGCCTTTTCCATCACGACGTCGGCGTACATCGTGATCAGCCGCCGGTACGCGTCATACACAAAGCGCGCGTCGCCGGTCTGCTTGATGAGGCCGGGGATCGTCGCGCTGGTGAGGCCGATGTTGAGTACGGTGTCCATCATGCCCGG
>VFKU01000511.1 GCA_009885415.1 Rhodothermota bacterium | reverse complement strand
GCGACTGCGGCACGAGCGCGGGTGTCACCACCGGGAAGGGTTGTGTGGGCGAGGCGGCCTCGCCTTCGATGTCCGAGGCGGGCACAGGGCGCTCCTCGACGCCGAAGAGCGGGACCCCGGTGTCGCGATCGAAGAAAAAGACGTGGCCCATTTTGGTGGCTTGCGCGACCGCTGGAATTTTCTGTCCGTCGCGCGTCACGTCCATGAGCACGGGCTGCGCGGGCATGTCGTAGTCCCAGAGATCGTGATGGACGGACTGGAACGACCAGACCACTTCGCCGGTCGAGGCGCGCAGGGCGACGGTGGAGTTGGCGTAGAGGTTCGAGCCTTTGCGTTCGCCGCCGTAATAGTCGGGCGAGGCGCTGCCCGTCGGCACGAAGACGAGATCGCGCGCGGCATCGGCCGACAAGATCGACCACGCGTTCGCCGCGCCAGTCCGGAGTGCTTGCTCGGGTTCCCATTGCGTCCATGCCGGATTCTCGGGCCCGCGCGGGATGGGGTCCCAGCTCCAGCGCAGGGCGCCGGTGTGCACGTCGAAGGCGCGCACGACGCCGCGCTCGGATTCCACGGCGCGATTGTCGCCGATGGCGGAGCCGACGATAACCAGATCGCCGACGATCGCGGGCGGCGAGGTCACCGTGTATTCGAGAAAGTCTGTGTTCGGTTCCCCGCCGACGTCCGCGCCCAACTCGACGGCCCCTTTCACACCGAAGTCGGCGCAGGGCCCGCCCGTCGCCGCATCGAGGCAGATCAGGCGGGCGTCGAGCGTGCCGAAGAGTATGCGGCGGCTCCATTCGCCCGCCGGCTCCTGGCCCGGCTGCGGCCAGGTGGACACGCCGCGCGAGGTGAATTCGGCGGAGCCCTTTGGCCGGTTAATTTTCGGATCGTAGACCCACAGCTCGCGGCCCGATTCCGGGTCGAGCGCGATGACCCGATTGGACGGCGTGCTGAGGTACATGACCTTGTCCACGACAATCGGGGTCGCCTCGAAGGCCGCCGAGGCCTCGTCCTTCGTGCCGGTGTAGTCCTCGCCGGTGCGATAGACCCAGGCCTGCTCGAGATGCATTACGTTGCCGGGAGTGATCTGGTCCAGCGCCGAATGCCGGGTCCCGCCGGCGTCGCCGCCGTACGCGGCCCATTGCGCTGTCGCGGAGGTCTGCGGGATGACGAGCGGGGGTTTCGGTTTCGGCAGAAAAGAGTAGACGACCCCGATGACGATAAAGAGGACGATCATCCGGAGTATCGGCTTGATACCCGCTTTCTTGGGCGAGGTCTTGGTAGACGTTCCCTGCTGAGCGGCAGATTTTTTCGTCGTCATCTGGATTGAAACCTGGTTGAAGTCATCGTATATCGTTCCCCAATTCGACGCACAGGCTCGAAGTCTAATTCTGACTGGGGTATCCTAGCGCTTTCACGAACTGGAGCGACCCATGTCTGTGCCGACGCGCGACGACGCCTGGCGTTTGTTGACTGAATATACTTCGTCCGACTCGCTGATTAAACATGCGCTTGCGGTCGAGGCTGGCGCGCACCAGGGTCTCGCGATCGAAGGGATGTCGGTTGTTGGCGCGAAAGCGGGTGTCTAGCGGTGCCTCGATTCGCGCCGGGAGGGTCGCGCTCCCGCGCGACCGAGTGTCACACTGGTTGAGTCCGTGATCGCCGGTGGAAGCGCGCGGTCGCGCGGGAGCGCGTCCCTCCCCGCGACCGTTGCTAGGCGATTACTTAGTACCTGACGTAGGGGTCTTTCTTCATCGCCAGCGCGGCAATGAGATAGACGAACACGCCCGGCCACAAGCCGGTGCAGATCACGGCGCCAGCCATGATCGCGCGCGTCCAGAACACGCTCAGGTTGAAGTGTTCGGCGAAGCCGGCGCAGACGCCGGCGATGATTCCGTTGCGCGAGCGGTACAGTCCGCCGCGTCCGTAGGTGTCGTCGTAGGCCATCGTTTTTAGTCCCATGGTTGTCTCGTCCTTTTTCGGTGGGCCGCGTTAAGCAAGTGCCGACTGCGGCGTTTTCGCGCGCGCGCGGCCTTTGAGGTCTTGCAACTCGCGCTCGATGTTCTCGTCGCGCTCCATCGAGCGGAACTCATCTTCGAGGCTGCGCGCCTGCGGGCGTCCATAGTGTTCGATCTCCGCGGCGGCCTCGACCCGCTCGATGCGTTCCTGGAATTTGTCGAAGCGAATGATCACGCCCGAGGTGTCGAACTTGCGAATCTCACGCTGCGCGCGCTGCTGGTGCACCGCGTGGATGTGCCGCTGAACGAGCACCGCCTGACGTTCGCGCGCCGTGCCGAGTTTTTCTTCGATGGTGATGATGTCGGCCTTGTAGGCGCTGACCACGTCGTCGAGCTTGCCGCGCTCGGCGGCGATCACTTCGGCGTCATCGAGCAGGCTGCGCTTGGTATACAACGCCTCGCGCGCCAACTCCTCGCGGCCGCGCTGCACAGCCATCTCCGCGCGGTCGGCCCAGTGGTCCGCCTGACGCCGCGCGCCGGATTCCTCGCGCGCCGCCTTGCGTTCCTGCGCCATCGCGCCGGCGCACGCAGCCTTGAGTTCCACCAGCGTGTCTTCCATCTCGCGGATCATCTGCTTGACCAGTTTCTCCGGGTCCTCCGCCTTGTCCAGCGCCGCGTTGATGTTGGAATTCAGGATGTCGCGCACTCGTGTGAAAACGCCCATGGCTACTTTCTCCTTCGCTTCGGGTCTCGCCCGTGTCTCGCTTCTACTGTGTCGCGCCCCTCAGCTTCGGCGCGGTGCCGGGATGAAAACAAGGTCGATGCCAAGTGCGCGGCGTGGTTGCAAGTGTTTTCAGATGAAGCAGTTATGCGTTTTGTTTCTTGGTAGAGGCGTCGTAGAGGCGCGCGAATCTATCCAATAAATGGCGAGAACGAAGACTTCTAGGCTAGAACGGCGATATGTGCTGTCCCCTAGGGGATGAAAAAACGCCCGCATTCAGGATCTGGCGATATTCACCAACTATTCGCTGATGAGTCCATGGATCGCGCGATCAATCGCCATTGGGATTCGTAGCCTCTCCAGTTCCAACCACCCTAAGGTCTTTGGCGTCATAGGGTTGGAGACTTTCGCCCCGATGGCACGTCCGTTGCCATGGGTGACCGGAGCTGGTCGTCTTCCTACATACTGATGGAGCGCCTGAACATGAAGCGGCGGAGATGGTTGAGTGCGATCGGCGGGATTGGAATTCTCGCGGTGGGCGTCGGTGGGATGCTCGGACTGGCCGCCTTGAAGAAGCCGCCCGCGGAAGCGAAGGGAAACGGGCAAGAACGCGCGATTCGTGTCGAGACGATTCCGGTCGATATGAGTAGCGCGACAGTGACGCTGTCCGGTTTTGGCGAGGTGCGCTCGGTGCGCAGCGTCGAGATCGCGTCCGAGGTGTCCGGCGTAGTGATTCAGACGCACCCGCGTTTCGTTGCGGGGGAAGTGGTCCGCGCGGGTGAGCTTCTTTTCGCGCTCGACGCGCGCTCGCACGAGGCCGCGCTCGAACAGGTCAATGCGCGTATCGCGGAGAGCGACACGCAGCTCCAGCGTCTGGGGATGGAACAGAAAAACGAAACCGAGCGGCTCACGCTGCTGCGGCGGAGCGAAGAACTTGCGCAGGCGCGTTTCGATCGTACGAAGAAATTGCATGCCCAGGCGATCGGCAACCAGACCGACATGGACGAGGCGGAGCGGATGCTCAACGACGCGTTGGACTCGACGCGCCTGCTCGAGCGGCAGATCGCGCTGTATCCGATTCGCATCGAAGAGACGCGGCAGCAGCGGGCCGCGCTCGACGCTGCGCGTCAGCAGGCGCAACTGAGCCTAGACCACGCGATCGTGCGCGCGCCTTTCGACGGACGGATCGCGGAAGCGAAAATCGAGCAGGGGCAACACGTTTCGCCGGGACAGGCGGCGCTGGTGATCGCGGACGACTCGACGCTGGAGATCGCGGTGAAACTCGATGCGGCGGAAGCGCGTACCTGGCTGCGTTTCGCCGACGCGACCAACGCGGAGGGCATGGCGTGGTTTGGCGCGGTGGATCCCGTGACCTGCGAAGTGCGCTGGGTCGAAGAGGCGCAGGCCTTGGCCTGGCGCGGGACGCTGGATCGCGTGGAGCATTTCGATCCCGAGTCGCGGACGGTGTCCGTGGTGGTGCGGGTGAGCGCCGCTGACGCCCGCGGCGAAGCGGCCGGCCGTGCGCCGCTCGTGGCCGGTATGTTTTGCGAGGTGCGGATTCCTGGGCGGGAATTGTCCGGGGTCTACCGACTGCCGCAGGGCGTACTCACGCTGGATCGCACCGTGCGCATTGCGCGTGCGGGGCGTCTGGCCAACGTGCCGGTCGAGGAGCTGCGCCAGGAAGAAGGAGAGATTTATGTGCGCGGCGGTCTGACGCCGGACGATCGTGTGATCACGACGCGGCTGGTCAATCCCACCGAGAACACGCTGCTCGAACTCGCCGCGGCGATCGAATAGGACGCGCCCCATGAATTCCTGGTATCGGCGCACCATCGGCAACAAGGTCCTGGCGAACCTGCTCATGGCGGGCGTGCTCGCCACGGGCGTTCTCGCCACCTATGGCATCCGGCGTGAGAGCAATCCCGAGGTGGATCTCCGGATCATCGAGGTCTTTATGTCGTATCCGGGCGCCGACCCGGAGGAGGTCGAGGAGGCGATCACCGAAAAGATCGCGGCGGCGGTGGACGGCCTGCGCGGCGTGAAGCGTTACCACACCGATTCACGCGAGGGCGCCTCCATTGTCGGGATCGAAGTGGCCGACGGTTACGAGACGGCGGACGTGAAGAACCGAGTGGAAAACGCGATTGACGCGATCGACACTTTTCCGGACCGTGCGGAGCGTCCGCGGGTCTACGAGGAGACCAACGAGGACTCGGTCTCGCTGATGTTCGTGTGGGGAGATATCCCCGAACGGCAGCTCAAGGAGCTCGCCACGGAGGTCCGGGGCGAGTTGCAGGCGCTGCCGGAGGTCTCGATTGCCGAGATGTTCAGCACGCGGGACTACGAAATCACCGTGGACGTGAGCGAAGAGGCGTTGCAGCAGCACGGACTCACGCTGGGCGAGGTTTCCGATGCGATCCGCCGCTCGAGCCTGAATCTGTCCGCCGGTTCGCTCAAGCTCGAGGCCGAGGAGGTCCGCATCCGCACCCTGGGCCGCCGATACACGGCGCCCGAGTTCGAGTCGGTCGTGATTAAGGCGCTCCCCTCGGGCGACATCGTCACGCTGGGCCACATTGCCCGCGTGCGCGACACCTTTGAAGAGGGCGAGCGCTTCAGCCTCTTCAACGGGCACCCCTGCGCCGTGATCGATATCGACCGCGGACCCGGCGAGGACATGCTCGAGATTAGCGACGCGCTCGATCGCTACGTCGCCGCGAAATCTTCCGAACTCCCGGCGGGCGCGCACCTGTCGCGCGCTTTTGACGACTCCGCGTTTGTGCGCGACCAGATTGGCATGCTCACGTCGAATGGCGTGCAGGGGCTGGTGCTGATTCTGCTTTTTCTGGGACTCTTCCTCGAGCCCCGCTTGGCCCTGTGGGTCGGCATGGGCATCCCCATTTCGCTGGCCGGATCCATGTTCGTCATGTGGACGATGGGCTGGACGCTGAACCAGATTTCGCTCATCGGCATGATCCTCGTGCTCGGCATTCTGGTGGACGATTCGGTGGTCATCGGCGAGGCCATCTTCGCGCACCGGCGCAAAGGCGAGGCGCCGCTCGAGGCCTGCGTGAACGGCGTGCGCGAGGTCGCGTTGGCGGTCATCGCGTCGGTGTCCACCACGATGATCGCGTTCACCCCCATGTTGCTCATCGGCGGCATCATGGGCCAGTTTGTGCGCCAGTTGCCGATCGTGGTCATCACGGCGCTGCTTGTGTCGCTCGCGGAGTGCTTCCTGCTTTTCCCGGCGCACCTCACCTACCCGCTCCAAGAGGACGCGAAGAAAATTGGTCCCTTGCGCCGCGCTCAGCGCCGCGTGGCCGGAAGTCTCGAGACTTTCGTCGAAAAGGTCTATGCGCCCATCATCGAGCGCTGCGTGCGGCACCGCTACGTCACGTTGTGCGGCGGGATCACTTTGCTGTTGTTGACGATTGGCCTCGTTGCGGGCGGCATCGTGCCGATCACCATGTGGCCGCCGTCCGAAGGCGACAATATCGATGCTTCGGTCGAGTTCGCGCCGGGCACTCCGGAGAGCGTAGTGCGGGACGCGGTGATCGCGATGGAGGCAGCGCTAGGCCGGGTCGAGGCGCGGGTAGAGACGAAGTCCGGCGCGCCGCTGGTGAAACATGTGTATACGCGGGCCTACGACGAGATGCCGCTCGGAGAAGTGCATGTGGAACTCCTCGGCACGGAGGAGCGCGGTCTGCGCGTGCACGATCTCATGTTGGCGTGGGAGAAGGAGGCCGGGAAGATTCCCGGCGCGATCGCGACCACGTTCAAGGGGGCGACCATTGGCGCGGGGGACGGCCGCGACGTGGGCGTGACTTTACAGGGCAAGAACATCGCCTCGTTGCGCGAGGCCGCAGCGGAACTCAAGGCGAAATTCGCAACTTACGAGGGGCTCTATCAGATCGACGACAATTTCCGGCCGGGGAAGAGCGAATTGCAGGTGAAGCTCAAGTCGGGCGCGGAACACCTCGGGCTTTCGCTGGACGCGGTGAGCCGCCAGCTTTACGCCGCCTACCAGGGCGAGGAGGCGCTCACGCTGCTGCGCGGGCGCGAAGAAGTGAAGGTGCGCGTTCGTCTGCCCCGCGAACAGCGCGAGCAACTCAGCGACTTCGCAAAGCTGCGCATCCGCACTCCCAGCGGGCACGATGTGCCGCTGGCGTCCGTCGCGGACGTGACGCTGGCCGAAGGCGTGACGGCCATCTCGGGGATCGACGGTGTGCGGGGGATCACGGTCTCGGCCGTGGCCGATCGCGAGCGGGCGAACCCTTCCGAAATTAATGCCGAGATCATCGACGTCTATCTGCCGGAACTGCTGCAACGGCACCCGGGCGTGACCTGGTCCTTGTCGGTCATGGACGAGGACAACCGGCGCATGCTCGCCGATCTGCGCACCTACACGATTCTTTCGCTGTTGGCGATCTTCGTCGTGCTTTGCACGACCTTCCATTCCTATATCCAGCCGGTGCTCATCATGTTCATTATCCCCTTCGGGTTCTCTGGCGCGGTATTGGGCCACATGTTCCTCGGGATTCCGCTCAGTTTCCTCAGTCTCGCGGGGCTGGTCGCGTTGTCGGGTATCATCGTGAACGACTCGATCGTCCTCATCGAGCGCGCGAACGCGTATCTCGCCGAGGGCATGCCGTTTCAGCAGGCCATCTGCGCGGCGGGCCGGCGGCGGTTCCGCGCGATCTTTCTCACCTCGGCCACGACCGTGATCGGTCTCGGGCCGATGGTCCTCGAGACCAATCTGATGGCGCAGGTGGTCGCGCCGATGGGCGTGTCGGTCGGCGCGGGGCTGGCGGTGGGGATGCTGCTCACGTTGTTGCTGATGCCGGCGCTCTTCGCGATCTTGAACGATGCGCGGCGCATCGTGTTCCGCGCGATGCACGGCCGGTGGCCGAGCGCCGAGGAGGTCGAGCCGGCTTCGCGCGATCGGGAGGACGCCGTGGTCGTCCAAACTCCCGAGAGGGGTCTTGCCTAGCTCCTCAGCCGCCCGAGGTGTCGAGCTCGGGCGAAGGCGCAGTGC
>VFKU01000821.1 GCA_009885415.1 Rhodothermota bacterium | reverse complement strand
CGCCGTTCGCCATGCGGCGGCAGGTGATCTCGCCAGGTCTCTCCGAATTCCGTCACATAGTCGGGTTTTGCGCCGGCATCCAGCAGCAACTTCGCTACGCGTGGATAGCCCGGGCCTAGGGCGCCTAGGGCGTACGCGAGCGCCGTACCCCACACCGTACTCGCGGCATTTGGATCTGCGCCGAGCGCCAGTAATACCGCGACTGTTTTCTCATGACCGAGGCCGGCGACATTCATCAAGGGCGTCTCGCCGTGGACCGACACCGTATTGACATCGAAACCGATGGTCGCGAGAAATTCGACGACGTCGGCATGATCTTCGTAGGCCAAAAAATGGAGTGCGGTCTCGCCCATTCGCCTGGCATTCAACAATTCGGGATGCTCAGCGAGCATGGCTTTGGCCTTCGCGTGGTCGTCGCAGGCGGCATCCATGAATTCGCGTAGAAGAGCTGCTTCGTCCTGTTCCTTTTTTTGGTCTGCTTCGCTCCCCTCCTGCACCGACTCCGAGCCTAAGACGTCCGCCAAGCGATCCACGGCGAGATCATGAAGCGCGGGCTCGGCCATTCGCCTCAATTCAGGGCGCTCCGCCAACATGGCTTTGGCCTTCGCACGGTCGTCGAGGAAGGCCGCCATGAATTCGAAGACAAGAGCTTTTTCGTACGGTTCTTTTTTTCGATCTGCTTCGCTCAACTTCTGCACCGACTCCGGACCTGCGATACCCGCGGCCTGTTCCGCGAGGAGAATAAAAAACGCGGTCTCGCCTATTCGCCACGCATCCGTCAATTCAGGGGGCTCAGCGAGCATGGCTTTGGCCTTCGCACGGTCGTCGGAGACGGCATGCATGAATTCCAATGACAACTCCCACTCTTTCTCTTGTTTCTTCTGCTTCTTTTTCTCTCTTTTCATGACAGGCCTACCTTGCGACATGCGATTCTCGCATATCCTCAAGAACGGCGCACTCAAGATCACGGATTCAGCGCAATTTATTTGATATACAGGCTCGTTTTGCCATAATCCCGCGCTGGGTTACGAGGCGGAGGCGGCATGGCGGGTATTCTTGGGTACGGCGCATACATTCCTTTTTATCGCTTGCAGCGCGCGGCGATTGGCGCGGCGCTGGAGACGAAGGCAGACAAGGGCGAGCGCGCGATCGCCAGTTACGACGAAGACACCGTGACGATGGCGGTCGAGGCGGCGCGCTCGGCGCTGGCCGGCGCGATTGGAGTGGTCCCCTCTTCCCTCTTTTTCGCGACGACTGACGCGCCTTACCAGGAAAAATTGAACGCGGCGACAATCCACGCGGCGCTCGATTTGCCCGCGCAGGTGCGCGCGCTGGACCTCGGCGGATCGACGCGCGCGGGTCTTAGCGCGTTGCTCGCCGCGGCGGACGCTTCGGCGAACGGGCCGGCATTGGCCGCGATGTCGGACATCCGCCAAGGCGCGCCGGAGGGCGCGGTTGAGCAATCCGGCGGCGACGCGGCGGCGGCTTTTGTGATCGGCGCGAAGAATGCAATCGCGGAAATTGAAGCTTCGTATTCAGAGACACTCGAGCATCAGGCCTTGTGGCGGCTACCGGGCGAACGATTCTCCAAAGTGTGGGAAGAGCGCTTCGCGCTGACGCAGGTCTACGGTCCTCTCCTCGCCTCGGGCGGCAAGGGCGTGCTCAAGCAGGCGGGCCTCACCGGAGCGGACATCACCAGGGCGGTCATCGACGCGCCGAACGCGCGCGCTGCTGTCGGAGTGCTGAAACCGCTCGGCCTGACGCCGGAAAAACTCGTTGACCCGCTGCTCGGCAGCGTCGGCCATTCGGGCACGGCGCACGCCGGTCTGTGCCTGGCCTCCGCGCTCGATGCGGCGAAACCCGGCGATCGCATTCTGGTGATCTCGGTCTCGGACGGCGTGGACGCAATCATTCTCAAAATCACCCCTGCGATCAGCGCGTACAAGAACCCCGCGCCGGTCGCCAAGCTGCTCGCGGCGAAGCGCAACGATCTCGCGTATCTGCGCTACCTCAAGTGGCGCGGCATCCTGCAGACCGAAAAACCGCGCCGCCCGGATCCGGATCGCCCGGCCGCGCCGCCCGCGTTCCGCCGGCGCCACTGGAAGTTCAGCTTCGTCGGCACCGAATGCACAAAATGCGGCACGCGCCACCTCCCGCCGCAGGTCGTCTGCGTGCAGTGCGGCGCCGTGGATCAGATGAAGGACATCGGCTTCGCGAACCGCCGAGGCACCGTGGCGACCTACACCCTCGACCGGCTCGCCTACACGCTTCAGCCGCCGATGGTG
>VFKU01000367.1 GCA_009885415.1 Rhodothermota bacterium | reverse complement strand
GCACAGGCGATCCACCAGGCGGGTCACGTCGGGCTGCCTGGAAATCAAACGCTCGGCGATCTGCTGGGTCGGCAGGCCGCGCGGTCCGGCACCACGAAGTACACGCAGCGCGTTGAACTGAGGTTCGGATAAGCCGTGTCTGGCCAGTAGCGCCTCCAACTCGCCCTTGAGCCGTTCGTGCGTCCCCAGTATCCCGATGAAGGCGTCGCGCTCGATGAATCGCGACGCGGAGGGCCGGCGTTTCCTGGACATGACGAGAGAATAGCGTGGAAATTTGACCGTTTCAACAGGTAATTAACCAACCGCGCGATTGGCCCGCGCTAACTTTCGATATTTACCGCCATGTGGCCAAGCACGTTGTGCGCGGGGGCGGGCGCAGGCGTGGCGGCGCGGGCGGGCTGGGTGCAAGCCTCGGCCCACGCATCGCGCAACCCGCGCAAATGTTCGAGGCATTCGTCGAGCGACTTTGCATCTTTTTTCATGTTGCCCTGGACGAGCAGATGGTGCAGATATTCGTAGACGCGGTTGAGATTGAGCGCGACATCGCCCAGCGAGAGGTCGAGCGCGCCGCGCAGCTCGCTGACGATTTCCTGCGCGACGATGAGGTGCTCGTGCCTCTTGCGCAGGTCGCCCGCGGCGATCGCGATCTTGCCCTGTTCCACGCGCTGGATCGCGCCGTTGTAAAGCATCACGACGAGCCGCTCCGGCGACGCCGTCTCGACTTCAACCCTGCGATATGCCGCCGATCCGCTCCCCATCGTGTGCTCCTTGTGTTCGTCGCGCCGGGCCGACTCACGCCCGATCGCAACTACCTGATGCTACCGAGCGCCCCGCCCTGCGCCTGAAGCGACGCGGTCAGCGTTTCGAGTTGAGTGAATTGCGCCCGCAGCCGCTTCTCACGCAGCCCCACCGCCCGCTCGAGCGCGGTAATGCGATCGTTCGCGCTCTGAATCTGCGTATCAATCGATCCGCCGGCCCGCGCGCGCTCGTTGAGGTAACCGCTGCTCGCCGTCGCTCCGTCAAGGAACGCGAAAAGCGAGTCCGCGACGCCCGTGTCGCTCGAGTTGGTGAACAGCGCCTCGACCCCAGCGCGGTTCTCGCCGATCGCCGCGCGCAATTTCGTCTCGTCGAGGTGGAGCTGAAACACTGCGCTGGAATCAAAGGCCTCGCCCGTCGATATGCCGATGTCGCGCAGGCTCTCGACCGTCCCCGGCAGGCCTGCGACGCGCGTGAACACGTTGCTCCGCAAGTACGTCTCGATGCTCCGCAAGGTTGTGTCGCCCTGAAGCACGCCGCCCTTCTTCGTCCGCTCGTCCAGCGACGCCACCGAATCGTTGAATGCTGTGATGAATGACTGCACCGTCTTGACGATGGCGTCCGCATCGGCCGACACGCTCACCGTACTCGTGCCCAAGCCGCGCAAATTCAGCGTCACGCCGCTGATCGCGGTCGTCACGTCGTTGGAGTTGCTCGTCTGAACGGCGCCGCCGTCGACCGTATACTGTGCATCCAAGCCGGCCGTTTGCGTGGCCGTGGTGAGGTTTGTGCGGGTCAGAAAATTGCTCGTGCCGTCCTGAAACGAGATCGTGCGGCTGCCGAGGTTCTTTGAGACCACCCGGATCGTGTCGGTCGCGAGATCCACCGAGGCCGTCACCCCTGCGCCCGACGCGTTGATCCGCGAGAGCACGTCGCCAAGTGTGTCGACGGTCGGATCCACGGTGATGGTCACGCCGTTGACACGGAAGTTGCCGGCGGTCACCGCGCCGCTTGCAAAAGCGACTGTGTTTAACACGTTCGATGTCACCACCGCGCCGAGAATCCGGTTTCCGGTGACCGTGGTCGAACCGCCGACCCCAGCCAACTGCACCGCGCCGGGAGTGCCCAGGACCGAGAGCAGGTTGCTCGTGTCACCGGTCGCGCCAAAATTGATGATCGCCGTGTTGCCGGGGGTCGTGTTTGTGAAGGAAATCGTGTCGGTGCCGGCGTTGTATGCCGCCGTGACGCCGGCAGCGCTCCCGTTGATCTGGCCGATAAGCGTGTTGAGCGAGGTCGTCGCTGGGTTCACATTGAACTGCACGCCGTTGATTGTGAAGGTGCCCGAGGTGACCTGCGTGGAAATTCCGCTGGTGTTGAGCGCGACGGCGGGATTGATCGGCGCGCCGAGTCGGCTGCTGCTGCGGGCCACGCTCGCCGTGGCCAATTGGGTGACTGCGATCTGGAAGCTGCCCTGCGTCGGGCTGCTGCCGGTCGCGGTCGCCTTCAAGACGCTCTCGTTGCTCGATGGCGCTTGGAAGTCCTTGAACTTGAGGCCAAGCTGGAAGTCTTTGAAGAGGTTGCGCAAGACGAGGAGTTTGGTGCGCGCCTCGCGCACACCCGTCTGCTGCTTGGTCAGCGCGGAGACTTTGGCCTGAATGCGAGCGATCGGCTGGCGCTCGATGGCGATGAGCTGGCTGATGATGCTATTCGAGTCGAGGCCCGAAGCCAGCCCGCCCACACTGAAGATGCCCGCCATACTCCACTCTCCGATTGGCCCGCGCACATGCCGAGCCGAACTCTTCTATCTTATCGGCATGAGGCGCAGCAAGCTTTAGCCCCCCTCCTCCGCCACAACTCTTTCAAATAAAAGGACTTGCGGCGATCCGGCTCGGATAAGGAAATCGGGCAAGCCGCAGCCAGGGCGGCTTGCCCGAGATAAACCTAAGTTCCTCTTACTTAACGATTTGCGACAGGTTCAGGATGGGCATGAACAACGCAACGATGATACCGCCAACGACCACACCCATCACGACCATGAGTATGGGCTCAATAAGGCTCGTCATGTTCTCCACCAGCGCCTTCACCTCGGAATCGTAGAAGTCGGCGATTTTCTCCAGCATCACTTCGAGTGCGCCGGTCTTCTCGCCCACGCCAATCATGCGGGTCACCATCGGCGGGAACTGCCCGGTGCGCGAGAGCGGATCGCCCAGCGTTTCGCCGTTGCGCACACTCTCCGCGGAGCTCCGAATCACTTTCGCGAAGACTTCATTGCCCGCGGTGCGCTCCGCGATTTCAAGCGCCTGAAGAATCGCGACGCCGCTATGGGTCAGCGTCGCCAAGGTCCGCGTAAACCGGCTGATCGCGACCTTCCGGAGAAGCATACCGAAAATAGGGAGTTTCAGCTTAATCGCGTCGATCTGGTAGCGCCCCTGCGGCGTGGCGTTGTACGCACGCAGCCCGATCACGCCCCCGACCACGAAAGCGAGGCCGACGAGCGCTTTCCAACTGCGGATCGTCGCGCTAATTTGAATCAGCAACAAGGTGGGCTTGGGCAGTTGAGCGCCCATCTCGGTGAAAATCTTCTGGAACTGCGGCACGACAAAAAGAACCAACCCCGACGCGATCATCAGGATGATCGCCAGCGATACCATCGGATAAATCATCGCTCCGCGAATGCGCCGCTTGAGTTCTGCCGTCGCCTCCATATAGTCCGCTAGGCGAAGCAGCACGCCATCGAGATCGCCGCTCACTTCGCCCGACCGTACCATGCTGACATACAACTCCGGGAAAACCCGCGAAAAGGGTCTCAGAGCATCGGAAAAGGTCTCGCCGCCTTCGACGCTGCTGGCGATGGCCCGAATCACCTTCGAAAAGATCGGGTCTTCGGCCTGCTCGGCAAGGATATCCAGGGACTGGAGAAGCGGCAGACCCGCGTTCACCATCGTCGCAAGCTGCCGGGTAAAGATGAGCACCTCGCGGGTCTTTACCCTCCGCAACTTCAACGCACCGGCTGCACCCTTCGTTTCCTTGATCGACGCCTGATCCGGCGTAAGTCCCTTCTCCCGAAGGGCTTGGATAAGCTGTGTCCGGTTCTGCGCGTCCAGCGTTCCGCGGCTCACTTTCCCGTCGCGGCCACGTGCGGCATAGGCAAACGTAGGCATTTCGAATTCCCCCGAGGTGACATCTATGTTGGAATTGTACCCTCGGATCGGCAATTTGACAACAGATTACCGAAATGCGGCCAACCTGCCCCGGGGCGGGCTCGAATTCTGGTTTCAAAGCTCGAATAAGAAACGCCAAAACGAGCACCCTGGCCGGGCAGAAGTCGGAGGTTCCGTCCTCGTCCCTTGGCTCCCTCTGCTCTTTTAGGTTCCTTGACCCCTCCAGAACACAAGCCACCCAGCTCCCAAGTCTTCCTGGCTCCTACACCCTCGACCGGCATTAATATTTCAACGGTTTCCCAGAATGACCGGGTGTTTCGCGACTGTTCCTCGTGCTACCTACAGCGCGTTTTCGACCAATCCTCTAAGCGCGACCCCGGCGAAGTACGCCAGCCCCGCGGCGCAGCTTCCAACGAGGAGTGTTTCAATCATGGAACGCAAAATCGGCTGTTCGCTCACCCGTCCTTTAGCGAAGCCGATCAAAATAAAAGTGGCTGCGGTGGCGATCGCGCTCCACCGGAAGGTCTCCTGCGGCGTAAGCCCCGGGAAAAAAAGTGGCAGCAGGGGAATCAGTCCCGCAGCCAGGAAGGCAGTGAAGGTGGCCGAGGCCGCCCGGCCAGGTTTCGCCGGCTCCAGGCGCAACCCGAACTCCTCTGTAAGCATCGTGTCCACCCACCGCCCCTTTTCGTTGGTGATGGTTTGGGTAATGGACTCCAAAAGCTCGCCGTCGAAACCCTTGGCCTGGAATATCTGGCGGATTTCCTCCCGCTCGCCCTCCGGGTGCTGGGCGATATGCAATTCCTCGCGTCGGCGTGCCCGGGCGAGCAGCTCGTGTTCGGACTTGGTCGAGAGGTAGTTGCTCACCGCCATGCTGAAGCCGTCTGCAAGGATGTTCGACACCCCGAGGACAATCGCCACTGCCGGCGAGAGGCCCGCCCCCGCGCTACCCGCGACCACAGCGAAAGTCGTCACCGTGCCGTCCATCCCGCCGAGCACAAAATCGCCCAGGTAGCTATGCTCGGTCGCCGCCTCCAGGCGCGCGGTGATGGCCTCGCGCGTGTGAAGTTCAGTGAGCGATGGATCGGAGTCTGACATCACGTGTTTCCCATTTCCTCTGCGGAATCAGTTTGCTTGGCGTTCAGCCAACGCGGCGCCCAGCGCGCCGGCGAGTTTGGGATGGCGAAATTGGTAGCCCGACGCTTCGAGCCGCCGCGGATACGCACGACTGCTGCCGAGAAGCAGTTCCGACATCTCGCCCATCGCCGCCTTCAGCCCAAATCCCGGCACGCGCATAATCGTAGGCCGATGAAGCGATCGACCCAAGGCCCGGGAAAATTCAGCATTGGTCAGCGGATGCGGCGCCACGGCATTCACCGGTCCGCCGATCGACTCCGTCTGAATCAGGTAGTCCACGATCCCGACCGCATCATCGAGACTCAGCCAGCTCACGAACTGCCTCCCACTCCCAAGCTTTCCGCCGAGCCCCGCGCGAAAAACCGGTAGCATCCGCTTCAGCGCGCCGCCCTTCGCCGTCAGCACGATTCCGAGGCGCAGATGCGCCACGCGAATTCCGGCCTGTTGCGCCGGTAGGCTCGCCGCCTCCCAGTCCGCGCACAGGCGCGCGAGAAATCCGACACCCGCCGGGCTGTCCTCCGTGAGCACTTCCGCCCCGCGATCGGCGCCATAGAATCCAGTCGCGCTCGCACACACAAAACATTCAGGACGGTCACGACAGCCCGCCAACGCGCTCGCGAGCAAACCCGCCGTGTCCAGCCGGCTGCTTCGGAGCACCTCCTTGCGCGCCGGCGTCCAGCGTTCATCGGCGATGCCCGCCCCAGACAAACACACCGCCGCCTCGAATCCCTCCAGGCGGGAGCGCGCCACGCCGCCCGCCGCCGGGTCCCAGGGAATATCCGTGTCTTCCATCGCGGGCCCGCGAACAAGCCGATGGATCTCGTGGCCCATCGCGCCCAAGAACTGGACCAAGGCTGTACCGATCAGGCCGCTCGCCCCCGCTATCAGAATTCGCATACCGCGTCCGCGCCCCAACGAGCCTTATTATGGGTGGAAATTCGCATGGCCTGCAACCGCAACCCCAACGGCTTGGCGGGGATTCACTATATTATAGGGGAATTAGCATATCCGGCGACAATTGCTTGATCGCTTACATTTCGCTGTGATTCAATTCGGACTCTAACCGGGGGATGCGCGTGAAACTCCAGGAAGAACTTGGCCTTCAGGCCCCGTTCCAGGACATGCGCCACGAGACCGTCCTCAATCTCGTCCGCACCGCCACCCTCCTGTCCGCGCGCGCAACCCAACTCTTCCGCCGCTTCGATCTCACCGAGGCACAGTTCAACGTCCTCTTCGCGCTCAAATTCTCGAAGGGGCGCATCACCCAGGCCGAGCTCGGCAAGCGCCTCGTCGTCACGCGCGCGAGCATCACCTCGGTGCTCGACAAACTCGAGGCCAAGCAACTCGTGAAACGAATCGACGTGCCGGAAAACCGGCGCATCCACCATGTCGAATTGACCGAATCGGGGCGACGCCTCGTGAATGATGTCGAGCCGCTCTACCGCAAGGAAGTACACGAAGTGCTCGCCGATCTGGGCGAGGCGGAATGCCACACCGTCATCGGGATCATGGAACGGGTCCGGGAACGGGCGCGACATCTGATCGCGCGAAACGGACACGCCTCGGAAACGGAAGACTGACGCTCGATGGCCCTGCCCTACGACAAGAGCAGTTACAAGCGCGGCTTCTGGCCCTATGTGGTGATGGAATTCCAGGGGGCCCTGAGCGACAACATTTTCCGCTGGCTGATGATCTACCTGCTCGTGCGCACCAGCGGCAAGGCCCTCTCAATAGAGAACACGAGCTTCGTCAGCACCGTTTCACAAATGGTGTTTGCGTTGCCCTTCTTCATGTTCGTGAGCATCTTTGGCGCCGTCTCCGACAAATTCCGCAAGAAAACCGTGAGCGTTGCGGCCAAATGCATTGAAATCGTATTGATGGTCGCTGCGGGGGTAGCGCTCCACACGGCGAGTCCGATTTTGTTGTGGAGCATTCTCTTCCTGATGGGCGTGCATAGCGCACAGTTCGGCCCGTGCAAATATGGAATGCTGCCGGAAGCCATCCCGGAAGAAAAACTCTCGTGGGCCAATGGAATCGTCCAGGCCACCACGATGATCGCGGCGCTGCTCGGCGGAGGGGCCACCGGCTTCCTCTTCGAATGGCTCTACGACGGCCCGGGAGTGTTCTGGGCCTCGCCGATCCTGGTTGGCCTCGCCCTTGTGGGGCTGGTCTCGTCGCGATTCATGTTCGATCCGCCCGCGGCCAATCCGGAGAAAAGAATTCCGCTGAACCCCTTCTCCGGGCTGGGCCAATACTTCAGGTTGTTCCTGAAGGACCGCTGGCTCGGCATTGCCGTGCTCGCCTACACCTTCTTTTGGGGCGCGGCCGCGGCCATCAATTCGAATCTCGTAGCGCTCGGCTACATCGGCCTCGGCCTCGAGAGCGAGTCCCAAATCAGTATCCTCATCGCCGCGGTCTCGCTCGGCATCGGCGCGGGCGCGCTCGCGGCGGGCCATTTCTCCCGGGGCAAAGTCGAGCCAGGCCTCGTGCCCATCGGCGCGCTCGGCTTGGCCGCCAGCGCCTTGCTCCTCGGATTTCCGTGGTACTCCTACCACACCGCCGTGATCCTCTTGTTCGCGCTCGGCTTTTTCGGTGGTCTTTTCGACGTCCCCGTCGCTGCGATGATTCAACAACGCAGCCCGGCCTCCATGCGCGGCGGAATCTCCACCGTCGCAAACATGTGTACGTGGATGGGCATGTTCACCGCGGGCGGCATCTTCATGCTCCTCGGCCAGCTCGGCCTCGACCCGATGACGAACTTCCTGCTTATATCCGCTGCCACCGTCGTGCTCGTCGGCTTCATCCTTCTCGCGCAGCCGCATTTTTTTCTGCGCACGATCCTCTGGCTCATCTCGAACACGCTCTACCGCATCCGCGTCTTCGGACGGTACAACATCCCGGAAACCGGCGGCGCGTTGCTCGTCGCCAACCACACCTCCTTCCTCGACGCGCTCGTGATCACCGCGGCGCTCGATCGCCGGGTACGCTTCGTCATGCACCGCGGCGAATACGACGTGCCCTGGATCAAGCCGCTCGCACGCATCATGGAGGCCATCCCCGTCTCCGCCGGCGGCGGGCCGCGCGAGGTCGTCCAGTCGCTCCGCTCCGCCACCGAATCACTCAGCGCGGGCGATCTCGTCTGCATCTTCGCCGAGGGACAAATCACGCGCTCGGGCCAGATGATGCCGTTTCGCCGTGGCTTCGACCGCATCATGAAGGGCGTCGACGCCCCCATCATCCCCGTGCACGTGGACAACGTCTGGGGCACCCTCTTCCGTTTCGTCGAAGGCCGCTTCCTCTGGAAATGGCCCAACCGCATCCCCTTCCCCATCATGATCGGCTTCGGCAAACCCATGCCGTCGGACAGCAATGCCTACCAGCTCCGCGCCGCCATTCAGGAGCTCGGCACCGAGGCTTACAGCGAGCCTGAGCTCATGCCGAAAATGCTCCACCGCCAGTTTGTCGCCAAAGCGCGCCGCCACCCCTTCAAGATGCTCATCGCCGATGCGCGCAGCGGCCCGTTCTCCGCGTTGAAAACGCTCGCTGGCTCCATCATCCTCGGGCGCAAACTCGCCCCCTTGGTCGCGCAAGACGGCGAGATGGTCGGCCTGCTGCTCCCACAGTCCGTCGGCGCTACGCTCACCAACATCGCGCTCACCTTCATGGGCAAGGTGCCGGTGAACCTCAACTACACCGCCTCGGCCGAGTCGATCGCGGCTTCCGCGCAGCAGTGCAAGATGAAGCACGTCGTCACCTCGCGCGCTTTCCTCGAACAGATGCCAGTCGCCGTGCCCGGCGAGGCGATCTATCTCGAGGACGTGATGAAGACGGTCGAAAAGCGCGATCGCATCACGGCGCTACTCATGGCGATCTTCCTGCCGGTCCGCGCGATCGAGCGCCGCCTCGGCGCGCCGGCCAATCGCGGGCCGAACGACCTCGCTACGGTCATCTTCTCCAGCGGCTCGGAGGGCGAGCCGAAAGGCGTGATGCTTACGCATTACAACGTCTCGAAAAACATCGAGGCCGCCATGCAGGTCTTCCCGCACAAGAAGGGCGACTGCCTCGTCGGCATGTTGCCCTTCTTCCATTCCTTCGGCTACACCGCCACGCTTTGGCTCGCGCTCACCTCCGCGCATTTCCGCGTGTTCTTCCACCCGAATCCGCTCGAAGCGCGCGCGATCGGCGAGCTCATTCAGAAATATAAAGGCACGATCATGTTCAGCACCTCCACCTTCCTGCACGGCTTCATCCGGCGCTGCACGCCCGAGCAGATGGCCTCGCTGCGCTTCGTCATCACCGGCGCCGAAAAACTCGCGCCGCGCGTGCGCGACGCCTTCAAGGAAAAATTCGGCATCGAACCGCTCGAAGGCTACGGCACGACGGAGTGCTCGCCGATCGTGTCGCTCAACCTGCCCGACGTCCGCGCGCCGGGCTTCTATCTCAAAGGCACGAAGCGCGGTTCGATCGGCCTTCCGCTGCCGGGCATCAGCGTGCGCATCATCGATCCTGACACGCGCGAAGTCTTGCAAAATGGCCGTGCGGGTCTGCTCATGGTCAAAGGCCCGAACATAATGCGAGGCTACCTCGGCCAGCCGGAAAAATCCGCGCAGGTCCTGCAGGACGGCTGGTACGAGACCGGCGACATCTCCACCATCGACGAGGACGGCTTTATCACCATCACCGATCGCCTCGCGCGCTTCTCGAAAATCGGCGGCGAAATGGTATCGCACACGAAAATCGAGGATGAGATGCACCGGGTCCTCAATGAGACCGAACGCAAACTCGCGATCGCCGGCGTGCCCGACGAAAACAAGGGCGAGCGCCTGGTCGTGCTGCACACGCTGACCGACGAAGAGTTCGACGCGCTCCTGAGCAAAATGGACGAGACCGGCCTGCCCAACCTCTGGCTCCCCAAAGCGAAAGCCTTCTACAAGGTCGAAGTCATTCCCATCCTCGGCAGCGGCAAGATGGACATCAAAGCCGTCAAGGAACTCGCCAGAAAACTGGACGTGGGCGAGTAATCGCGAATGCCCGACTCTCAACCGGGCGCCACGAATTCAAAGGGCGCCACCCCTAAGCTCCGCTTAGGGGTGAGTCTTTTCACCGCGCTCTTCATCGCCGTCGTCGCCACCGGCTGTTACAACACCCTGATGACCGGTCTCGCGCACCGCTACGACGACCGCCAAGACCGCGATCCGCGCACGGGCGTCCTGTATGGCGCCGAAGAACTCGACCTCGGCCCGCGCGACGCCGAGACCGCCGTCCTCCTTGTGCACGGCTTCGTCGGCGCATCGAACAATTTCAACGAGCTGCCGGAGCGCCTGGCGAATGCCGGTTACCGCGTCCGCGCGCTGCGCCTGCCTGGCCACGGCACCTCGCCCCTCGACCTCGAAAAAGCAGAACCTGCCGACTCCCTGAACTACATCGTTGCGCAAGTGCGTGCGCTCAAGGCCCAGCACAAGAGGGTGTTCGTCGTCGGGCATTCCATGGGCGGCGCGCTCAGCATCCTCGCTGCCGCCACCAGCGACGTCAACGGCCTCATTTTGGCCGGGCCGTATTTCAAAGTCACGCACCGCTGGTTCTACGTGTTACCGGTCGAAACCTGGAACGCGCTCACCGGCTGGGCCATCCACTGGGTCTACAAAGGCGACGCCTTCATCCAGGTCAATCGCGTCGAGGTCAAGCACGACATCGTCTCATACCGATACATCCCCGCGGCCGGCACCGCCGCCATCCAACACTTCGCCGCGCTCGCCCGCGATCCCGACACCCTCGCGATGGTCGAGTGCCCCGTCTTAATGCTGCACGGAAAACTCGACCTCGCCGCCTCCCCCGCCGCCGCCGAAAAAGCCTTCGCCCGCATCGCCTCGAAGGACAAGAGGTTCGTCTGGCTAGAAAACTCGAACCACCACCTCTTCTGGGACTACGACCGCGAGCAAGTGTACAAAGAGATTCTTGATTTCATAGCTTCGGAGAGTTGAAGTCGATCTAGTCGGCCGAGTAAAACGAAGCTGGTTGCGAGAGGCGACCAGACGACAGTATCTGCAATCGACCTTCGCTGGTCTCACTCTTCAGAAAAGTAATCCGAGTCTATTTTCTTGACTTCATACGTGTTGGTGACGGAAACGCCGACATTATGTTCAATCATCAGTTGCGCAAGAGTCTCTCCACCGATCAGCACAACCTTCGTATCAATATGGGTGACGTAATCCTCGGCGTCGCGGGAAAAATTTGATGTCGTGATAAACACACCTTTCCTAGCACGTTGCCCCGTCAATGCTCCGACGAATTTCTGAATCTCGGGTCGTCCAACCGTACTCTCCCATCGTTTGGCTTGAACATAGATAGCGTCCAATCCAAGCCTGTCCTCCTTAATTATCCCGT
>VFKU01000886.1 GCA_009885415.1 Rhodothermota bacterium | reverse complement strand
GTCTTCTCGTCCGGCGAGATCAGGCCCGCGCGCGCGCCGGCCTCGATGGTCATGTTGCACACCGTCATGCGGCCTTCCATGCTCAACCCGCGGATGGCCTCGCCGGTGTATTCGATGACGTAGCCCGTGCCGCCCGCCGTTCCGATTTTTCCGATGATGGCGAGGATGATGTCCTTCGCGGTGATGCCGACGGGCAGCGTCCCGTTCACGCGGACCTCCATCACCTTCGCTTTTTTCTGGATCAGCGTTTGCGTCGCGAGCACGTGCTCCACTTCGCTCGTGCCGATGCCGAAGGCGAGCGCGCCGAAGGCGCCGTGGGTCGAGGTGTGCGAGTCGCCGCAGACAATCGTCATGCCGGGTTGCGTGAGGCCCAGTTCCGGCCCAATCACGTGCACGATACCGTTGCGGCGGTCGGCCATGTCGAAGCATTCAACGCCGAAATCGGCGCAGTTCTTTTGCAAGGTCTCGACTTGCAGTTTGGAGATGGCGTCGCGGATCGGCTTCGTGCGGTCCGTCGTCGGGATGTTGTGATCCATGGTCGCCGTCGTCGCTTCCGGCCGGCGGACTTTACGTTTCGCCAGGCGCAGCCCCTCGAAGGCCTGCGGCGAGGTCACCTCGTGGACGTAGTGCCGATCGATATAGAGGATCGCGTCCTCGCCCTTGGGTTCGTGGACCAGGTGCGCCTCCCAGATCTTCTGGTAGATATTTTTCGCCATCGAATGCGTGTTCCTTATTTTCGTTTCGCCAAAACAGAATGTCGAAAACACTCGGTCGTGTGATCGTTCACCAGACCCGCGGCCTGCATGAATGCATACATGATGGTCGAGCCGACGAACTTGAAGCCGCGCTGTTTAAGGTCTTTGCTGAGTGCATCGGATTCGACCGAGGTCGCGGGTACTTCCCGCGTGTACTTCCAGCGATTGATGATCGGTTGGCCGCCGACGAAGCGCCAGAGGTAGGCATCGAAACTGCCGAATTCCTCCTGCGTGTCGAGAAAGGCGCGCGCATTGGTCACCGCGGACGCGATCTTTAATTTGTTGCGCACGATGCCCGGATTCAACATCAGCTTGGCCTCGCGCGCTGGCGTGAAACGCGCGACTTTGATCGGGTCGAAGTCCGCGAAGGCCGCGCGGTAATTCTCGCGCTTGCGCAGGATCGTGATCCAGCTCAGGCCTGCCTGCGCGCCGTCGAGAATCAGCTTCTCGAAGAGGTGCCGGTCGTCGTGCGATGGCACGCCCCACTCTTCGTCGTGATACGCGCAATAGAGCGCGTCCGTCCCGCACCACGTACAGCGTATTTTCGTTGAGTTCTTCATCGGCTTCTCACGAGTTGTGTTTGCGCAACAGATCGTCCAGTGCTTCGCGCAGCAGCGTCGCTTCGTTCAGGCCCTCGCGCTTGGCGAGCCGCGAGAGGCCTTCGAGTTGGCCCTGCGTATAATGCACCGTCTTCGTCACCATCTTCTCTTCACGCGCGAGCGCGACCCGGTTGCGGCCGTTGAGCTTGGCGCGGTAGAGCGCTTCGCTCACTTTGCGAATCACCACCGGCACCGAGGTGCCGTCGTCCGGGCAGGCCGCGACCCCGCAACTGATCGTCAGCGCGTCCTCCTCTGCGGTCCGTCCCGTCTTGGCGAAGTCCGACTCGAAGCCGCCGCGGAGCGATTCCGCCACGAGGAAGGCCTGCTCTTTCTCGATGCCCGGAAGCAGCACCATGAACGCGTCGCCGCCGTAACGATAGACCCGGGCGTCGCCGGAGACCTTCGCGCTCAGGAATTCCGTGAGCGCGCCGATCGCTGCATCGCCCGCGCCGCGCCCGCGCGCGGCGTTCATCCGCCCAAACCAGTCGATGTCGACCAGTATCATAGAGACAGGGTCGCTCTCACCTTTGCCCAGTAGCTGGGAAAGATGTTGAAGGAAGTCGTCGTAGCTGTGCGGTTTTGCGATAGCGTTCATCGGATTCCGGGTCAACTCAGTGGCTACTTATACATTGTTAAGCAAATGTATGCAAGCCTATGTACTTATAAGCGTCCTGAATTATGCGTATTTTACTATTTAATGGACGCCAAAGCGGATAATTGCGCGATAAAAAGAATAATTTTGACTAATTTGCGTCGAGTTGTTACCATATTCCAGTAAAGGTGAAGAGCATGGCAAAGCGAATTCATTACGACACTCAGGCCTTATGGGACGACCCGACTGAGCGCCAGGCGGAACGGCGCCAGGCGGGGCGGACGGGCGCGCATCTGCACGTGAAGATCGCGGTGCGCGTGGCGGAGCGCCCGCAACCCCTGGTCGGGCCCGGCATCGCCGACAACCTGTCGATCGTAGGCATGTATTGCCGGAGCAAACACACGCTCTCGCCGGGCCAGGCGGTCGAAGTGTATCTCTCGCTGAAGGACTGTCCGCGCGAAATGGGACTGCCGCGAGCGCTGGTCGGTCCGGGCCAGGTTGTTTGGGTGAAGCCCGAGGGTGACAAGGTGCTGGGCACCGCGATCCGTTTCGGCGAGGAACTGGCGGACGACATCAACCTCGCGCTTTTTGTGGATTACCTGGGCTCGCTCGAAAAAACGAAAACACCGCCGCCGCGGTCCATTCGCACGCCCTTTCCCGGTGCAGAGCTTCCCATCCACCAGCGCATGTAAATCGCGCCCGGCTTCCGCCCGCCGCGCCGCCATGCGATAATTCACCGCTTCGATGCGCAGAGGGTCTGCGCGCCGCAACGGGGGATCCTTGCCGGATGTTCATGGCTTCGCTCGTGTTGGCCGGGCTGGTGTTGGCCCAGGCAGAGCACACCGTATTCAGGACGGAGCTTCCGGTCTGGGACGTGCTCGCCGCGGACGTGAACGGCGACGGGTTCAAAGACATCTTGGTGTATTGCTCGGACGAGGTCGCTGAAGCACCCACGAAGGAATTACGCATCCTCCTCGCGGATAACACGGGCCGCTTCGGGTCCTCCGAGGCGCTGCGTTTTTCGCTCGCGCCCACCAACGGGACGGCCTTCGTCAGCGAGTTCGACGGCGCGCCGCCGCGCGAGATCGTGTTGTTCGATCAGTCTTCGGCAACGGTGATGCGTCTGAATAGCGGCGCGCTCACCGAAGTGGGCCGGATGGAACTTGTCTCGCTGCTGCCCACGGGCTCGCGTGAGCCGGTCTTTTTGCGCGAAGCCACGCGGGACCTCGACGGCGACGGCCGCGACGAATGGGTGCTCCCGCTCGCCGACGGTTACGGGATATTCGCCGAGGGCAAACTCGCGGCGAAACTGCCCGCGCCAACGATCAGCGAGTTGCGCGACTTCTCCAACTTCCAGATTTCGCATCGCCTTCCCGCGGTGTCGACCTTTGCGCTGCCCGACGAACGCGTGCGCGCGATCGCGTTGCTCAGCGATACGCAGGCGGATTTTTCTTACGGCGAGGGATGGCGCGAGCACGCGCACTATGCGATCCCGCGGCGGCTGGACGAGAAGTGGGACGCGTCGGCCGAACTCGATGATGTGAACGCCGACGGCTGGCCGGACCTGATGGTGACGCAGACGAGCGGCACGATTAACCTGAAGACGGAAACGCAGATTTATCTTTCGACCGGCCCTTTCACCTACGGCGCGACGCCGGACGCGAAGGTGACGCGGAGCGGCTCCTTCAACTCCGCCGCGCTCCGCGACACGAACGGCGACAAGAAACTCGATCTCGTCTTCATCAGCGTGCCGCTCGGCATCGGCAACATCATCAACTACTTCCTGCGGCAAAAGGTGACGGTCGAGGCGGCGGTCTACGAGTTCGGCCCGAAAGGTTTTCCGGAGAAGCCGAACCGCAAGGCAACGCTCACCCTGGACGCGCCGGAGGGCCGCGAGCGTTCGGCCTATGCCCCCGGCGATTTCGACGGCGACGGTTTCCTCGACGCGGCCGTCGGCACGGGCGCAGAGTCGATGTCCTTCTACCGAGGATCGAGCCGGGAGTTTCTCTCGGCCAGTCCATGGATAAAACTGGCGATGCCCACCTTCGGCATTGCGCGCACCGGCGATCTCGATGGGAACGGCAGGGACGACCTCCTCCTGATTCATCCGGGCGGGCCGAATGAAAGGCGCGTCGAGGTCGTGATGTTTTAGACAAAAAGGCCGCGGATTCCCGTTGCCCGCCGACGGACGTGGTGCTATAGTGAGCGGGGCTGAGTATTCCAAGAGTGGGGGCGAGAGGTGCCGTCTGGCGACGTCGACAATCCGCAGTCCGAAGCGCCGGCCACGCGCGCGGGCGGCAAGGTATTGCAGTCCGAACTCGACGCGATGATCGCCGCTTTCGAGGCGAATGAGCGCTCCGCGCGGCAAGCCGCCACTCCCGTCGCTGCGCCCGTGCCACTCGATTCGCCCGCTCGCGATTCGGTCGAGACTGTGCCCGTCACGGCACCATCGGCGCGCGGAGGCGGCAAGGTCACGCAGTCTGAACTCGATGCATTGATCGCGGCCATTGAGGACAAAGAACACCGCGCGCGACCAACGTCCGTTCCTTCAGGGCCAGCCGCGCCGCTGGAGCCTCCTCCACAGGAGGCTGCCGAGGCAAGCGCGTCGGACATGGACGCGCTGATTCGTCAGGCGGCGCCGCCCGAGGTCGCGCTGTCTGCCGCGCAAGAAGAACCGGATCCTCCGCGGACGGTTGCACAATTTCCGGAGGCCGTCAACGAGGGGCCCGCGCCCGGCGCCGACGAATCGGTGCGTGATGCGCTCGATCTCCCGCAGGCGCTGGACGTCGACGATGTGCTCGCGGGTGACGCGTCCGATTCCTCGCTCGTAGGTGTTCCAGGCGAACTCGTCGCCGGCGAAGGAGAAGCGCCGGAGGACGCGATCGCTTCGGCCGAGGTCGAGGGCACCGAGAGCGCCGACGTCGAACCCGACGAAATGGACGAGATCCTCGCGGCGGTCCCGGCGCCCGCCCCGCCGAGCGTCGCGCCTGCTCCGCAAGCCGATGCGGTGCCCGCGCGCGTTCTGGACTCGGTGACGCAGACGACGATCATCGAAGAGATCGGTAGTGAAAATATCGCGGCCGGCGCAGCGGCTGAGTTGGCGCCCGCGGGCCAGGCCGCAACATCGACACCGGCGGCTGCGCCAAGTCCGGCGGCTGTTACTTCCGCCGCGAAGCAAGAACTCTCCACCGCTGCGGAGGTTCCGCCGTCCACTTCGGAGGCGCCTTCGCCGCGCAGGTCGTGGCTGCCGCCGTCGTTACTCTCGCTGGCGCGCGAGCAGCCGGCCCGTACCTTGGCCGCCGCAGGGCTGGGTCTGTTCACTGCCGTGCTCACGTTTGCCTATCTTTATGGGAACCAATTGCGCCCGGCTGATCCGGTTGCCGGCGACCCGCGCGCACAGATGCCGCTCGAGCGCGCTCTGCGCACGGCTGAGGCGCTGATGGAGGAGAAGGACTACGTGGCCGCTGCAAGTCTTCTCGGCGCTGCGCTCGTCCGGGCCGAGGGCGAGGGTAAGGGCGAGGGTGAAGATGTTGTTAACGCCAAGTTCCTCCATGTGCAGGCGATGTTTCTCGCCGCACCCGCGCAGTTGACGGACACGGAGGCGAATCCCTTGCACGAAGCGATCGACGATGCGATCGCGGTCGGCCACGAACATCCCAAGACCAGCGAAGCGCTGATGTGGAAGGCCGAGGTCTACGAGCGCGAGGGCAACGTCGCCGCTGCGCGCGCCGAGCTCCGCGGGATTCTGGAAAACTACGGGTCCGCGCCCAACCGCGACGCCGTGTTGCTGGCGCTGGCCGAACTGGAATTGCGCACGCAGCGGCGCGCGGAGGCCATCACCGCGGCGGAGCGTCTGCTCTCGGAATTTCCGAGTTCTCCGTTGACCGGTCGCGCACGCCTGGTGCAGGGGGACGCCTTTGCCCTCGGCGGTAACGCAAAGGCCGCGCGCGCGGCGTTTCTGCTGGCGGCGACCGAAGGCTCGGCCGCCGACGCCGGAACTACGGCATTCGAACGGCTGGCCGGGCTCGCGCTGGACGCGGGCCAGCCGGAGGCTGCGATCGAGGAATTGCTCAAGCGTCTCGATACGGCGACGACGGTGAAGGGCAACGACGTCGTGTACTTGGCGCTCGCGCGCGCGTATCGGGCGGCGAAGCAACCGGAAAAAGCCCGCAATGTTCTCAACGAATTGATCGATTTCTTTCCGGAATCGAAGGTGATGCCGGCGGCGCTGGTCGAGCTTTCGCTGGTGCTCGACGATCTCGGTCTTCATGCCGAGGCGGGACGGCTCGCGGACCGCGCGGCGGAGCACTATCCCACCAATCCCGATGTGCTGCGGCGCGCGGGACAAATGCTCGCCGATCGCGGCGAGCCGGCGGGCGCGGGTAAGAAATTGATTGCGGCCTACGACGCGGGTGCGCATGAACCCGGCGTGTTACTCGCCGCGGCCGGATACTTGCTCGAGGGCGGCGACGCGAAGGAGGCACAAAAGGTATACGAGCGTCTGATGGAGGAGCATGGGGCCGCGCCCGAAGCGCTCGACGCGAAGATCGGTTGGGCGCACGCCGCGCATCAGCAGGGTGATCTCGAAAACGCCTTCGTTCGCCTGCAGGAGCTCAGCGGCGCCACCGAAGGCGGACCGCGGCAATTGATCGTGCTGCGCGCGCTTGCGGATTTGTACCGTGAACTCGGTCTCGAAGGCGAATTGATCGAGACGTATGGCAAGGTTGCCACGGTAACGAACGAGGCCGGGCCGTTGGCCGAGGCGGCCGAAGGGCTCTTCGAGGCGGGCGCCGAGGACGAGGGTCTGCAGATCGCCGGGCGCGTGGAGGTGTCGCACCTTGAGCCCACGCGGGCCTACGGTTTCCTAATGGCGTGGGGGAAGACGCTGCTGCGCAAAGATGCCGACGAGGCGTTGAAAGTGCTGATGCACGCGCACGAGCAGTATCCCGCGGAGCGCAGCGCGGAGGGTGTCGAGACCGTGCTGCGTGCGGTCCTTACGCTCGGCCGCAGTGCGCAGGCCCGGGCGCTCGTCGCCGATTTGCAAAGCCGCGTCGCGCTGCCCGATCACGCCGCGGAGCGGCCCTGGTTTGAGCGTGCGGCCGTTCAATATGCCGATTTTCTTTTCCGCCGCGGCGATTACACGCAGGCGGCAGAGGTGTACGCGATGGTGACGCCGCCAGCCGCGGCGAAGGAAGGACCGCCGGCGGAGTCGGCGTCGGTCGAGCCGACGAAAGTCGAAGAGACGGAAGCGCAGCGCTGGAGTTTTTATCAACGAGCGAACGCCTTGTATGCCGTGGGGAACCTCGCGGAGTGCCTGCCCTTGTATGACGCCGTCGGAGGCTCGGGCTCACGTTATGCCGGCGACGCCAAGGCCCGCGCCGAACTGGTCCGCTTCGAATTTCGCCGGCGTGGTCAGCCGGATCCCACGGCGATCGCGCAGGCAGCGTCGTGAGTCCGCGTGAGGTCGAAGCAGGAATCGCCGCGCGTTTTTCGGATTATTACCGCCGCCAGATCGTGTGGATCGAGGAGGCGGTCGCCGCGCTCGATGCGGTGCTGACTTCGGCCGCCGAGCCGGATTACGATCAGTGGATCGAGGAAGACGCGGAGCGTGCGCGGCGTCTCGACGAACTCGTGGCCGAGCATTCCGCGCTGAAAAAGGAATGGGACGCGGCTTTGCGCCTGAGCGATGCGGAGCGAGATGGCGTGCAACAGTTGTTGCGCAAGGTCGAGGCGCTTCGGCAGGAGTTTGAATCGAAGCGCTCGGCGGTAACGGGCCGACTGGCCCAAGCCGTCGACGCGCTGCAAGGCGAAGCGGGCGACCTGCGCCGTGGCCGCGAGAACGCGCGAAAGTACGGCACGGACGAGGCCTCTGGCGGCGCGATTGTTGACCGGCGCGCGTAGCGCGTACACTATTCGGCGGGGAACGACGGGGGAATTCGCACAGTGGCGCGCATCCAGGCCGCCCATTCGGGGGAAGGCGAACAGAAGCCCGCGGCGCTCGCCTCTGGCGAGTCCGATCTGCGAGCGCTCACCGATGCCTTCGAGCGTTTCAGCCGCACCTCCGCTACGATGGAGGAGTCGTATCGCCGGCTTGAGGCGCGGATCCAATCCCTCGATCGCGAGCTTGAAGCGCGCGATCGCGAGTTGCAGGAGAAGAACCGGCAACTTGAAGAATTGCGGCGCAAGGACCGGCTCGCGGCGCTGGGCGAGATGGCCGCGACGGTCGCGCACGAGATTCGCAATCCGCTGGGCGGCATCCAGGGTTTCGCGGCGCTGCTCGAGCGGGACATCCCGAAAGAAGATCCGCGGCGGCGGCTGGTCGAGAAAATTCTGGTGGGGACGAAGAGTCTCGATCGCGTGGTCGGTGAATTGCTCGAATACACCCGGCCGATCGATCTCAATATGGAAATGATCGACGCGCGCACACTGGTAGATTCTGCGGCCGGATATCTTTCCGGCGTACCGGCCGGCGTTATCATTCGAAATGAAGTGCAGCAAGGTCTCGCGCTGCGGGGCGACGCGCATAAGCTGCGGCAGGTATTGTTAAACGTGTTGCAAAATGCGGTGCAAAGCATTGAGGGCGCGGGCGGGGTCGAGGTGACGGCCCAGTTCTCGCGTGGGCGAATCGTGATTGCGATCAAAGATACGGGTTGCGGTATTCCGGCGGAGCATCTGCAAAAGGTGTTTATGCCGTTCTTCACGACGCGTGAGAAGGGGACGGGACTTGGGCTCGCCGTGGCGGCGAAAATTGTGGAGTCGCACGGTGGCGCGATGGACGTGAGCAGCGCGCCGGGCGCGGGGGCGACCTTTAGCATTGCGTTGCCGATCGCGGAACAGGGGTGAGTATGGGCCGGGCGAATATTTTGGTGATTGACGACGAAGATTTGATGCGCGAGTACGTCGAGGAGTCGCTGACGCGCGCGGGGCACACGGTCAAGGGCGCGTCGAGCGGCAAGGAGGGCCTCGCGGCCTTCGCGCAGGGCAATTTCGATCTGGTGATTACCGACCTCAAGATGGCGCCGATGGACGGCATCGAGGTCGTGCGGCGGGTGCGGCGCGAACGCTCTGCGGTGCCCTGTATTGTGATGACGGCTTACGGCACCATCGAGACGGCCGTGCAGGCGATGAAGGATGGCGCGGAAGACTACATCCTCAAACCATTCACGCCGGACGAGCTCGATCTCTCGGTCGCTCGCGCGCTCGAACGGCAGCGCATGGCGGAGGAGAACCGCTATCTGCGCCAGGCGGTGAACGGCCCCTTTCGCTTCGACGCGATGGTGGGCAAGAGCCCGGCGATGCTCAAGGTGCACGATCAGATTCGCAAGGTCTCGCACAGCAAGTCGACCGTGCTCATTCGCGGCGAGAGCGGCACCGGCAAGGAACTCGTCGCGCGCGCGATCCATTACACCGGCGACCGCAAGGACAAGCCGTTTATCAAGGTGAACTGCGCGGCGCTTTCCGCCGGGTTGCTCGAAAGCGAACTCTTCGGACACGAGAAGGGCGCGTTTACCGGCGCCATCGACAAGAAGATCGGCCGCTTCGAGCTCGCCGACGGCGGCACGTTGCTGCTCGATGAAGTCAGCGAAATGGCGCTCGATCTCCAGCCGAAGCTCCTCCGCGCGCTGCAGGAGCGCGAGATCGATCGCGTCGGCGGCAACAAACCCATTCCCGTTGACACGCGGATCATCGCCACCTCGAACCGCGCGCTCGAGAAGGCCGTCGAGAAGGGGCAGTTCCGCGAAGACCTCTTTTTCCGGCTCAACGTGATTCCCATGCAACTGCCTGCGCTGCGCGAGCGGCGCGACGACGTTCCTGCACTGATTGCGCATTACCTCGATCACTTCGCGCGCGAGAATGGGCGCAAGGGCCTGCGCATCGACACCACCACGCGCACGCGGCTCGAGGCCTACCCCTGGCCCGGCAACGTCCGTGAGTTGCAGAACGCGCTCGAGCGCGCCGTCGTGCTCGCGTCCGGCGACAGTCTCGGCGAGGCGGATTTCCCTTTCCTGCGCGGCGAAGCGCCGCCCGCGCCAAACGGCCACGCGACCAACGGTGGCGGTCTGCGCGTCGGGATGACGGTCGCGCAGATGGAAAAAGAACTCATCCTCAAGACGCTGGAGAACTGCGGCGACAATCGCACCCGCGCGGCGGAAATTCTGCAAATCAGCGTTCGCACCTTGCGTAATAAGCTCAACGAATACAAAGAGTCCGGGGCAAGAGGCGCCTGAGCGGTCGAGCCTCGCCTGACACTTTCGAATCCAGCCAGTCTCTGATTCTTTGGTGGTCCTTGGAAGCGTCGAACATACCAGGATAAAGAAGGGCCGATGGCGGGTTCCGAATCCGATAGTACACCGGAGAGGAGGCGCAGGCTTTGGCTTTCCGCGGCGGCTGCGCCGTTTATCGCTTGCGTCGTGCTTTCGTTCGCTTATGCCTACGATGCGCCGTATTACGACGAGTGGGTCTACGTGACGCCGATTCAGCACGCGTTCGAGGGCCGGCTGGCGCCCTCTGATTTTGTCGTGCGGCTGAACGAGCATATCTGCTTGGTGTCGAGCCTGATCGTAATTCCCCTCGCGCGGGCCACGCATTGGGACCTGCGGTGGGAGATCGCGGTGACTCTCCTGCTCTATGCGGGAATTTTTGCACTCATGGTTCGCGCGCTTGCGGGAACGGAGCGGGCGGCGGGCCGTCGGGGTTCGTTGTGGGCCGCGCCGGTGATCGCTTGCCTCCTGTTTTCCGGCAGCCAGTACGCCGTGTGGAATTGGGGTCTGCTTGTCAGTCTTTCGTTGGCCGTGTTTTTCATTGTGGCAGCGATTGGCCAACTCGGATCGGGGTCGCTGAATTGGCGTAGGCTCGCGATCGCGGGCGTTTGTGGATGGGCGGCGACCTTTTCGATCGGCGGTGGGCTGGCGGTCTGGCTGGCGGGGGTCGCGGTCTTGCTGGCG
>VFKU01000014.1 GCA_009885415.1 Rhodothermota bacterium | reverse complement strand
CCTCGCGCTTCTCGCTGCTCATCAAGGCGCTCTCCACCATCGAGTCCACCGGACACGCGCTCGATCCCGGGCTCAACATCCTGCCCATCCTCCGGCC
This sequence comes from Rhodothermota bacterium, assembly GCA_009885415.1. Classification (GTDB taxonomy): domain Bacteria; phylum Hydrogenedentota; class Hydrogenedentia; order Hydrogenedentales; genus VFKU01. Next base: position 1,559 of record VFKU01000014.1, on the reverse strand, counting down.
CTACGTCGAACGCGCCATCCGCCGCCGCTTCGAACCCAGCGAAATCCTCGACGACGCGCAGGACTACGTCTTCCGCATGTTGCGCATGCTGCGCGAACTCCCCGTCGACGCCCACGTCCTAATGCAGATGGCCCGCCACGGCAAGTTCAACATCAAGTTCACCCACCAGGGCCTCGAACGCCTCACCGCCGCCGTCGACCGCGCCAGCGACCGAGTCGCCTACAGCGTCATGGCCGGCTCCATCGTCATCGGCTCAAGCTGGCTCCTTGCCTCCGGCGTCGAAGGAACGCGCACCCTCGGCCTCGCCGGCTACGTCGCCGCAGGACTCCTCGGCCTCGTCTTACTGGTTTCCATCCTTCGTTCAAGAAAGCTATAGACGTCCAAAAAAATTCAACACAGAGACACAGAGTCCACAGAGTCCACAGAGAACCAACTTACCGGTCTGTGTCTCTCTGTGAACTCTGTGCCTCTGTGTTGCGATCTTTCTTTACTTCGCCAGCGGCTGATACTTGTCCAGCCATTCCAGCGTCGCGTTCATCGTCCCCAGGCGCGGCAGCGGCGCATGGCCGCCCTCGAGCACAACATGCTTCTTGTCCGCCTCCGGCGTGCCCAAGCGCTTCATCAGCGGAATCTGTGACGACTCGACCGGAAACGTGTAGTCGTATTTCCCTGAAATGAGAATCACCGGTTGCGTAATGCGCGGCAAAAAGTTAATCGGATTCGTCGCGGGATCCGCGAAGACACTCTTGCCAGAAGCCAATCCTCCGGAAACGAGAATTCCTACCGAGATCCGTTTCTCGATCGCCAACACATACTCTCCGGCGAGACTCCCAAGACTCAGCCCCATGAAGCCGAGCTTCGAGGTGTCCATGTCCGGCCGTGTGGACAAATAATCGATCGTGCCGCCCACTTCCTTCACCGCGGACGCAAAGAAATCCCGCGCGCCCGTCGGCGACGCCAGGAACTTCCCGATCGTCTTCCCACCGCCGCGCGTATAAGTCCCCTGGTACTCCGGAAACACGAAGGCCCGGCCGCTTCGCACGACGAAATCAAAGACCGTCAGGTAGGGCGGATTGAAGTCCTTGTTGATGAGGCAATCGATGCCTGGAAAAAAGATGACTGCCGGAAAGGGCCCCGCCTTGCCCTCGGGCAGATACACGTGCAAAATCAGATCGTCGTCGCCCGCCGGGCTGTCCAACCGCACCAATTCTTCCACGATGCCCGGCTGCACCACTCCGCGTTTTTCCACCCGCACGTTTCCCGCGCCAGGCGTATACGCGAAACCGCTGCGCAACACCGCGAAAGTTTCGTCGGAGGCGGGAACGATTGCTTCAAAATCGACACGATCCACTTCGACATTCTTTGCTAATTGCGCCGGGATCGCCGCGCCTCCCGGCATCGCAATGCAGCGAAATCCGTTCGTCGCCGACCGGTCCCAGGGCGAGAGCGCGTTGCCCTGATTGAACATATAGCCGATGTCGTTCCACGCTCCGCCGAGCGAATAGCGGTTCTCCTGCGCGTCCGCCGTATAGCACCACTCGCGCACATTGCCGGCCATG
>VFKU01000149.1 GCA_009885415.1 Rhodothermota bacterium | reverse complement strand
GTGCCTTAACTTCGCCATCAAGCACCGGGTATAAATGGTCACTTCCGCATCGGTCGACAGTCCGGCGTCGGCCAACACGCGGCCCAGACCGGCGAAGCCGGCGATGGCGCTCGCGATGATGGCCGCACCCAGGAAAAGAGCCCCTTTGAGTTTGCGAGAACTGCTCATGGTGATGTGTACTTCCTTGTGTTTGACAGCCAACACGCCGCGCCCAACTGACAGCCTTTCTTCACGGTACTCCACGTAAAGAAATGATCTAAGAGTAGGGGACTTCGACGTTACTGTCAAGTTATTTCTAGACACCGCAACTCATGGAGCTGGAGTCCAATTACGGGGAGACCCGCGAGTTTGCCTAAGTCCCGTAGACACGGTTGAAAAGTACGTCCTTTTCCCCCTGACGTCTCCACAGGCCCCCGCGTCCGGGGCACACGGTATGGGGGCGATTCCGAGGGCGGTGACAATTTTTGTCCCTTGGAGGTCCGGCCCTTCGGCCCCGGGACGGGCCGTGTGGGCGCTCTCCCCATAAAAAATCGGTGGCGCGGAGCTAAGTCCGCGCCACCGCTCTTTTTGCTCTATTGTCGCCCGGGCCCTCAGCGCGGCCGGACGAATCTAGTTTCTATTTAGACGCCGAAGCGCTCGGGCCGCGGTCCCGCTGCACAGCAACATCACCGCGATACCCGCCGCCGCGAAGGAGCCCGGCGACGCGAGCAGCCAGCCGCTGATTGCGATTACCGGCGAGAGCGCGATGCGCACGCCCTGACGCAGTGCCGCGCTTTCGGAGACCACTCCGGCAATCGGCGGGCTCAAGCGATAATACGTGTCGACAAAGGCCGCTCCCAGCGGAGTGCCGATCAGGTAGCTGTCGCGCACGGAGCGCAACGAGCCGATCTGCGCGGCCATCGGCGTGCCATAGGCCGCCGTCGCGATGAAGCAGAAACTTCCGCCGCCGTCGTCGTCGTCGCTCTCCGCGCTCGGAGCGACGTTAGATCCGAAGATCGCTGACCCGACAGAGAAGGTCGCGCGGATAGTATCGTCGCCGTCGGCCGCCGCCACGATGCGCGCGTCCGCGGCGTCGTCCTCCGAATCGTTGTTGTTCAGTTGCAGGCTGTCCACTTCCGCCCAGCCGTCTTGGTCGCCGTTCGCAACGATGTCCTGGCCGTCCTGGCTGAGCGTCACGGCGTAGGTATACACGCCCACGTCCGTCCCGCCTTGCAGCGCATCCGCAATGCCGGGGCCGCTCAGGGTCCCGACGAAATCGAGACCGCCGGGCAGCGCGCCGTTCACGAAGGTCCACGCCGTGGGTGTTCCGCGAAGAGAAGTAGTCGCCACCGCAATCGCCACCCGCACGAACAAGTTTTGCGGCGCAGGCAGGGGATCCGTCCCGTCCACCAGGTCGAATTCCGAGAGCGGCGCCACGTCCGCCGGGCCATCAAGCAGATCGCTCGGCTCCACACCGATCGACACAATCAGCCGCCCCGTGTCGTAGTCCAGGAAGGCATCATCTGCCGTCTGGAGGGCGCTCAGCGTCGGCGACGTGAGGGTCACTTCCACGGGTCCGTTCGCCGTGTCGTAGAAATGGCTTACTTCGGTTTGCGTCGTGCCACGCCCGACCGAATCGAGCGAATGGATAAGGGTCACGGTCCCGTTGCGCGATATGAGTGTAATGTCTCCGCCGGCCAGTGTGTCCGCATCGGGAATCCCGTTTTCGTCGGTGTCGATTTCCGCCAAGTCGCGGATGTTCACGCTGATCCCGATTTCGCCGACGCCCAAAATGTAGTACCCGTCGATCATCGCCATCGTCCGGATGAAGTCCTGTGCGAACAAGCCCGATACGGTGCGTGTCGCGCTCTGGAAGTCAAGCGTCGCGGCGTTCAGCACCGCCACATATTCCGAGTCGTCGCCAGAGACGTTCGTCAGCACGGCCGCGTCGCTGTCCACCTCGCCGCTGATCCTGTGCGTCGCATTGTTCAACGTGCCGCCCACTGCCGTGACCACCGATTCCACCGAACTGGCCCCGCGCACGATGATGGGATCCGAGATCGTCGACTGCACACCGACGGGGATAATCGCGGGCGCTTCGCCGTCCGGCGTATAGACCGTCAGCGACACGGTGTCCCCCGTGGAGACCGGCTCCGTGATAGACACGTCGACCTCGTCGGGACGGGGCAATACCTGGCCCCGGATTTCACCGGTCACCCCGGGAAACGCCGCCGTGTGAATGTTGATGTAATAACCGCCCGCCTTCAGCACCGTGACCTGCGACGGCGAAATACTGAACACTTGGCTGATCGGGCTCGCCCCGCTCGCCGCGAGCGTAAATATCGCCGCGCCGTTGACCCCTGGCGCACCCTGATGGATATGCCCGGCGACCACGTCCACGGTCGCAACCGTATGCGTCACCGATACCGTGATCTCCGTCTCCGCATCGTTGAGCGTGACGCGCCCCGATCCCGACTTCGTGCTCGAATTGGGCACCTGCGCCCCGTCCAGCACAACGTCGAAGACGGTCTGCCCCTGCGCGGCGCCCACCGCGAACACCATCGCGCTCAACATCAAGAGAACTGTCCGCATATCCGAATCCCTCCCGCAGCCTGTGGCTCGTTTCGAAAGTTAGTCTGCTCGCATATTGCAATGCGCCGCGCCTACTGCAACCTGTCGATCGTCCGATCGCCGTCCACCCCCGACCCCACTCCAGCCGGACTCACCAGACTTGACGAGTATAAGCGTGGGCGACAAATCTGTAAAGACAATTTTAGCGGATCAAGCTGTATCACAAACGGAAATTATGCGAATATAGATGTGCTCAGGCCCGGTCCCACAAGTGCAAGGCCTCGGCCCGCGACTTCGATTCGCGCGCTTCATCCGCCTCTTGCGTCGCGCGTTGTAAGTCCTTGTGCAGCGACGCCATTTGCAGCAAGCCCTCGCGCATTGTCTCCGAGAGGGTCATCGGCCCCTTGAAACTCACCCGGCCGCGTTCCTGCGTTGTCAGCGACCAGTCGCTCCCCGCGCCGGCGTCCTCGAAGCCGTGCTGCATCAGCACCCGCCCCGCGTTCCCCGCCAAGTCGCGCAGCGCCTGCATCAGTTTCGCCGGCGGCTGATCGAGCCGGATGTTGTAATACGGGTTCGTTTCGGCCCCGTCGTTCGGTACTGTCTCCATGCTCCGCCCGATCTCGACTTCGACGAGCACGGGGAAACTCCGCCGCGACTGGTCCCACTCCGCTTTCATGGCGCGCAGCCCCTCGAGGCCCTTCGCGCGCGCCAGCGCGTGCCGCTCGCCCAGCGTCTGCCGGATGCGCGCCTCGCCCCACTCCGAAAGAAAGGCCGCCGTGGCCCGGAAAAACTCCCGGCGCGCGGCATCAAGTTCCACGCGCGGATCGCGCTCCGCGGGGGCCGCGATCTGTTCTGTCGAAAGACGATCCTCGATCGCAATTTCGCGCGCGCGCGCCGGCATTTCGATCGCCTGCGGCGCGCGAAGCGTGACTGATTCCAACTCGTCCAGCGTCGTGATCGCGTCCGAGACCGCGTCCGGCGCGCCATCGAGTCCCAGCATCCGCGCGGTCCGTTCGGGGAGGTCCTGCTCGAATTTCAATCCCGCAAAGCGCAGTTGCGCGCGAGGCGAATACCGCGTGTACACGATCCGTCCGCGAATTGCGGCGCTCGAATCCGGCGCCCCCGCCGTGGTCTCAAAGGGCATCAGCAAAATGCCCGCGCCCGCCGGCGGGAATTGATCGCGCCGGGTCACCAGCAGCATCCCGCTGCGGCTTACGTTCGCCGTCACCGTTTGCAGCGACGGCTCCGCGTCCATCGCGTGCGCCACAAAGGCCACCGGCCGCACCTTCCGCACGCGCGCGGCCCGCCGGTGTTCTGGTGTCTGTGTTGAGGAAAGCGTCGTCTGGTCCATGCATCCCCCGAGAGGTGGTTTAACTCTGATGATCCCAAGAGTAGGGCTGTGCGCACGGATTGTCAATACCGTCCCTCACCCTTCCGCCGACTTTGCCCCCTTCGCTAAACCGGTGCTACGATTCGCCCCGGCGGTTGGCGGTTTACGCTACCTTGGGGCGGGTTCTCGGCAATGATTCATGTCGTGTGTGGCAGTTGCGGCCTGCGCGTCCTCGTGCCCGACACCGTGCAAGGCCGGCCCGGTCTCTGCTTCGGCTGCGGCGCCCCCGTCCGCGTCCCCGTCACCGAGCAGCGCCCCGCCGAGCAAGCCATCAACTTCGAGCCCGGCACGCGCATCGCGGACCGCTACGTCATCGAGGCGCGCATCGGTAAAGGCGGCATGGGCGTCGTTTACAAGGCCCACGACGCTCTCGTCGACGAAGAAGTCGCCCTCAAGTTCATGCACCCCCGCGCGTTGGCCACCCAGCGCGGCCAACAACTCTTCATCAAAGAAGCGCAGATCGCGCGCCGCCTGCGCCACGAAAACATCGTTTCCGTCCACGACGTCAGCACCACCTCCGACGGCATCCTCTACCTCACCATGGAACTGCTCCGCGGCGTCTCGCTCCGCGCCTACCTGAAAAAGCACCGCGCCGAGCGCCGCCTCATCGACGCGCACCTCGCCATCGACATTACCTTGCAGACTCTCGCCGCGCTCGAATACGCGCACCGCATGGTCGTCCACCGCGATCTCAAGCCGGAGAACGTCATGCTGCTTCCCGGCGATCGCGCCAAAGTGCTCGACTTCGGCCTCGCGGTCGCCGTCGAGGGAGAACAAGAAGTTCCCGCGCCGGGCCAGCCCAAACCCAAGCGCATCGTCGGCACCGCGGTCTACGCCTCGCCCGAGCAACACCGCCACCAGCCCATCGACTTCCGCTCCGATCTATACAGCCTCGGGCTCATGCTCCACGAACTCCTCACGCTCCGCACGCCCATCGACGAGCCCGTCACCGTTCTCGACGTCCGCCAGGATGTCGCGCCCTCCATCGTCGAAATCCTCGACAAGGCCGTCCAGAAAGAAAAAGAGCGCCGCTGGCAGTCCGCCAAAGAATTCCGCGAGGCCTTGCGCGACGCCTACAAAAAATCCTACCAGGCCCGCGAAGGTGTCAGCGTCCGCACCGACTCCGGCAAACAAGTCTCCACCAAAGACATGGTCTACCTGTCCGGCGGCGGCTTCTTCATGGGCTGCAACGATATCCGCGAAGAAGCCCCCGAATTCGAGACCCGCGTCGAGCCCTTCTACATCGATAAATACCCCGTCACCAACGAACAATACGGCGAGTTCATCAAAGCCGCCGGCCACGCCGAACCCAAATACTGGCGCGACCCCGAACTCAACGGCCCCCGCCAACCCGTCTGCGGCGTCACCTTCGACGACGCCCTCGCCTACGCCACCTGGGCCGGCAAAGAAGTCCCCTCCGAAAAGCAATGGGAATTCGCCGCCCGCGGCAAAGACAACCGCAAATACCCCTGGGGCTCGCTCGAACCCGACACCGCCATGTGCAACTTCGGCGACTACCTCGGCATGCCCTCCATCGTCACCATGCACGACAGCGGCGCCACCCCCGACGGCGTCTACGACCTCGCCGGCAACGTCTTCGAATGGACCCTGGGCGCCTTCGTCCCCTACGACCCCAGCAACGGCGGCGACACCACCGACCTCGACCAACCCCGCCACGTCGTCCGCGGCGGCTCCTGGCACTCCACCCCGATCGAACTCCGCTGCTCCGCCCGGAAGGGACTTTTCCGCGAGGCGCAACTCACCACCGTGGGATTTCGTTGCGTCCTGCCCGCGAGCAAAGCCGACGGAAAGTAATTCGCTTTGGACTGCGGGAGCGATAGCTCCCGCTTTCTCAAGCCCAGCAAAGCTGGGCGGCGCCGCAGGACGAATGTGACTCTACTCGCGCGATCCGCCTGGAGCCTTGCTCCAGACGACAAAGCGGGAGCTATCGCTCCCGCAGTCCAAAGAAGCCCGGCCCCAAAAAACCGGTTTCTTTTGGCCCTACCTTTTCTTTCCCCTCAAAGAAAAGGTAGGTCAGTGCGAGCCTTCCACGCTCCCCGTGACGCCGAGCATCGCGCGCAGCGCGCCGCAGACGAGAATGGTCACGCCGAAAGTGCAGACGATGGCGGCGCCGGTGGGCAGGTCCCAGTGGTAGGAGGCGAAGATGCCGGCGACGCAGGTGAGTACGCCGGCGACCCACGCGATCACGAGCCGCCCGGCGATGCTCTTGCCCAAGAACACGCCGCACACCGCCGGCGCGATCAGCAACGCGAAGACCATCAGCACGCCCGCGATCTGCACGGCATTTCTCACCACGATGCCGAAGGTGGCGTAGAAGAAGAAGTCCCACCAGCGCACGTGCACGCCTTGATCGAAGGCCTGCTGCGGATGCTCCGAGATCAGAAAGAGCTTTTTCCGCGCGAAATAATGGGCGACCGCGATCACCGAATACAGCACGGCGACCTTCGCGATCTCCGGCCAGCCGACGAACAACAGGCTGCCGACGAGAATCTCCTTCAGTTCCTCGCCACCCTCGGGCGCGCGGCTGAGCACGAGGATCGCGGCCGAGGCCGACACGGCGTACACGAGGCCGATCAGCGCTTCCTGCGGCACGACCGGCTTGCGCGAGCGCGTTAGCGTGAACACCGCCGCGCCCAGAATCGTGAAGCCGACGGCCATGCCGTAGCTCTGCATCGAGGCCGCCTCGAAGCCGAAGATCACGCCGAGCGTCGCGCCCAGTGCCGAGACCTGCGCGAGCGCGAGGTCGACAAAAATCACGCCGCGCCGCACGACGTGCATCCCGAGGTAGACGTGAATCGCGACAAGGATCATGCATGCGATGAAGGGCTTGTACATCAACTGGAGGAAATCGATCATTATTTACCGCCCGCGAAGAGCCCGGCCAACTGTTCCGTGTTGTAATCGAACATCGCGAAGTAATCCGTCGCGGCCGGCACGTCGCCCACGTTCTGACTCAGCGTCACGAAGCCGAGCCCGGTGTTCTTGGACAGCGTCTTCGTGGCCTTGTCGGAGTAGTAGACCGACGTGACAATGCCGCGCACCTTGTCCGACTTGGCGTAATCCGTCAAGGCTCCGAGTTGCTTCGGGCCCGGTGGAATTCCGGGCTTGGGCTCGAGGAACTGGCCCATCGTCAGCCCGAGGAACTGCATCAGATACGGCCATTCGTTGTGATAGCCGATCACCTCTTGGCCCTTGTACGGCGCCAGTTTCGCCTGCCACTCCGCGATCTTCGCGTCCAGCTTCGCCTGAAACGTCGCGAATTTTTTCGCAAAGTCCGCCGCGTGCGCCGCGTCCAGTTCCGAGAGCTTCTGCGCGATCGTCGCGGCCATGATTCGCGCGTTGGCCGGGTTCTGCCAGTAATGCGGATTGCCAAAGAGGTGGATGTCGCCCTCCGCGCGCGACACGGCGCGATCGGGAACCTCGAGCAGCGCTACGCCGCGCGAGAGATCGAGATCGCCCGCGCCGCCTTTCATCACCCGGCGGTTGCCCGCCGCGTCGCGCAAGGGCGCGCTCCACAACTCGAGGTCGAGGCCCGCATGCGCGAACGCATCGGCCTTCTTCACCTTCATCACATCGCTCGGCCGCGGCTCGATGAAATGCACGTTGAACTTCGGCGGCGCGATATATGACACCTCCACGTAGTCGCCGCCGATGGTCTTCACGAGGTCCGCGAAGGTTGCGGTCGTGGCGGCCACGTTGAGCGGCGCGGCCGCGGCCAGCCCGTGCGCTGCGACGGCCACTATGCAGAGTGCAACAATTCTCTTAAACATATAGCTTCTCCTGACTCAGGTTGTGGAATGCTCGTTCTAATTCTCTCTGTATCCTCGCTTCCTGCTCCTCGCTCCTTCCCTCACTGCAACTTGTGCTTGTCCGCACCCACGACGAAAGTGCTTTGCAGGAAGAAGCGATTGTCTGTGCCACGATCGCCGAGATCGGCAAGCTGGTACTGCAGCCGGATTCGCGCGAATTCGCTCTGGAAGAAGGTCGCGTAGACGCTGTAGGCCTGCTCGAAGTCGTCGCCGGTGTCCTCGTCCGCGTTCACGAGCTGCACCCAGTCGTAGCGCGCCCCAAATCCCCAGCGCTTGGTCGCCCGGAAGTCGAGTAATGAGTAGAAGCCGATCGGCGTATCATTCGTCGCCGAGTCGCCGCGGAATTGTGCGTAAACCTCTGATTGCCACTTCAGCTTGCGAACGGGCGTGAAGAAGTGGCCGAGCGTGAGGTCCGCGCCGAGCGCCTGCACGTCGTAGGTGTCCTCATCCGACGACCCCAGCAGATAGGTCCCGCCCACTTCGAGACTCGTCGTGTCCGCAAGGTCAAAAAAGTTTTTCAGGTGCGCGTAGAAGCTCGGATGCCGCCGCGTCTCGCCGAAGAGCGTGCCGTCTTCGCCGATACCGCCTTCCATGATGCCGAGGGTCAGTTCTTGGGTCAACGGCTTGGCAAACTGCGGCATCAGGCGCGAGACCTCGAGGCCCGTGCGGAAAAGACCCTCCACGCCAAGGTAGCGCTGGATCACCAGCGGAGCGTCCACCGTTTCGATCTGGTCGCGATGGACGGCGCTCTGCTTGCCGATCTTGGGCCGCATGCGCCCCGCGCGAAGCTGGAAGCCGCCCGGCGTTTCCCAATACGTGACGTAGGCCTCCTCGATGTCGACGTCCTCGAAGTCGGAGAGCGTGATGGTCGAGTCGAAGCGCGCGTAGGGGTCGATATCGTGTCCGATGACCAACTCCAACTCGCGCACGCTAATCCGGTCGTTCCCCTCCTCGTCGTCCTTGCTCTCGCTCATCGATCCGGTAATGTCGACCACAACCCCGATGTCCGGAGTGTACCCGCCGCGCCCGGCGGCCGAGGACGTCGGCGCGGAGATGGGTACAGCGACAGGCGCGGGGCTTTCCGCCACTGGAGGAGCGGCGGGCGCCGGAGGTTGCGCCTTCAGTGTCGCGTTTTCTTTTTCGAGCGATTCGATCCGTTCCGATTGATTCTCTACGACGGACTTCAAATCTTTCATCATGTTCGTGAGTTGATTGATCTGGTCCGAGAGCGATTTGACCTGCTGTGAGACGGCGTCGTCCGCGGCGAAGGCCGTGGAGGCGGCGCCGATTAGCGAGAAAATGAGCAATGCGCAGAAAATTCTCATGGTGATGCCTTTGAGTTCCGGTGAAGTGCTGAGGTGTGCCGGCCCGCCGCGCGCCAAATAGGGCGCGCCGGCTCAGGCTCGACGTGGATGGACGGAGACGGTGGAACTCAGCAGGGAGGCGCGCGGGGATCGGCGAGCAGGACAGACGCGGCCGATCCTGGCGCATGGATCGCGGCGGCGGGTGCGAGGAATTCGCCGGCCAGCGGCGAGAGGGTGGGCGCTTCCGCCGCGAGGGAGGCGGCGCTGCTTTGCGCCGAGAGGCAGAGGCTGCACGGTTTGTCGACGCGGCCAGACGCGCTGTCGGCGTGGTGGTGCGGCACGAAGGCCATCACCATCAACGCGCAGGCGAAGAACCGTAGAACCGACACAGTCACACTCTCCATCATTGCCGCAGCCAGCGACCGGAAAGCACTATAACACGGCAATCGAGATTCCGTGATTTAGTTGAACTTGGCATCGCTGGATTTGGGCATCAAGAACAGCCACCACGCTAACGCGACCCCGCCGACGATATATCCAACGGGCGGGGAGAAAAGCGCGTTTAGCAAACCAATGAGCAGGCATCCAACCACAAATACGACGACGTACGAGACGATCTCCTCACCGCGTTTATGTCCGCGGGTCAGCACCCCGCCAGTGCGCGTCGCCAAAAATCGCCGAGAGGCTTTTTCAACAGTATTGCTAACCCATCCTCCAAACCACAGGACGAGAGGGATGCCAACGGTCATTGCGAGTAGATTCACCGGAGAGAAGCCGGTTTCGTTTAGTTCGTAAAGGTCCGAATAAATCAGTAACAGTTCTCCTGCGCCCGCCAACGCACCGAGAACGAAAAGAATTGTCTTTAGAAATCCACCGCGTTCAGAAATCTTCTCGGCAGGCACGACTGTGCTCCTCTAGCCCTGCAAAGCTACAGCGTCCGTATTACGCGCGCTGATATTCGCGAATTCCCGAATCAGTCCCGCGACGAGCACGCAGCCGTTAGCGTCGTACACTACGGCCCACTGCCCCGGCGTGACTCCGCGCTGCGGTTCGTCGAGCGTGATTTCGAGTTCGCGGCCGCGCGCCTGGATGGTGCAGGGCGTTGCCGCGTGGTGGTAGCGAATTTGGACGAAGCCGGTGAAGGCTTCGTCCGTGCGATCCTGGCCGCTCCACACGACCTCGTTCGCCGTGAAGCTGCGGCAGAAGGCCTCTTCTTCAAATCCGACGACGATCGCGTTGCGCGCGGCATCGACGCGCACGACATACAGCGGCCGCTCGGCGGGAATGCCGAGGCCGCGGCGCTGGCCGACGGTGTAGTCCGTGATGCCCGTATGCTCGCCAAGCACCTCGCCGCGCGTGTTTACGATCGGCCCCGGCGCGGGCGCGCCGAGCCGGCGGCGGAGGAAGGCCTTGTAGTCGCCGTCCGGCACGAAGCAAATGTCCTGGCTCTCCGGCGTCTCCGCGGCGGCGAGGCCGAGCGCGCGCGCCTTCGCGCGGGTCTCCTCCTTCGTCATCTCGCCGAGCGGGAAGAGGCCCATCGCAAGCTGCGCCTGCGCGAGCCCGGCCATCACGTAACTCTGATCTTTTTCGAGGTGCCGCGCGCGCCGCACGGCCCACCGCCCGCCCTCGTCCGCGAGGCGCACGTAATGCCCCGTAGCGATCTTCGCGGCGCCGAGTTCGAGCGCCTTCTTGTAGAGCGTGCCGAATTTCAGCCGCTGGTTGCAGCGGATGCACGGGTTCGGCGTGCGGCCCTGCGCGTACTCGTCCGCGAAGTCGGCGATCACCTGCTTGTCGAAAGTCTCGACCAAATTGAGCGTGTAATGCGGAAAGCCGAACTGATCCGCCACCTGCCGCGCGTCCTTCGCCATCTCCGCCGAACAGCACGGCTGAAACACCGACTGGTGATCGTGTTCTGCGACCACC
>VFKU01000549.1 GCA_009885415.1 Rhodothermota bacterium | reverse complement strand
GGCGGGCCATTCGCATGGGGAGGCCTTCGGGTTCGGGTGGGGCAGGGGGAGGCGTTGAAGAACCGCGGGCAGGATGCCCGCGCCACGGGTTTGGGTTGAATCCGGGGAGGAGTTTTAGCCAGGCGCGGAGTTCTCTTGCGATTTGGAGTTGGGCTTGGAGGAGGGCGCCGACGCGGGTGGTGTGGAGTTGGTAGTTGTTGTTGAGGGAGGAGGCATTGGTTTCGTCGGTGAGGCGGTGGATGCCTAGGGCGGCTTGGGCGCGGGTGAGGAGGACTTGGAAGAGGGCGATGTTGCGCTCTACCAAACCCGTTTCACGCGGAGGCGCGGAGGCGCGGAGAGGTCGGCGTGTCATAATTGGCGATATGAACTTGCGACTTCGTGTATTGGCTGTGCTCGTCGGTGTCGCGCTATCGCCCGCGGCGAGTGCGCAGGATCGGGGCGCCGACGGCGACCTGGAGTCCTCGCGCATCGGCCAAATCGCGGTCCGCGCGGCCGTGCCGGAACGCGTTGCAGCGGTTTCGCAGCGCGAACTGGATCGCACGCTTGATGCACTGGTGAAGAAGCAGTCCGATCCGGCGCTGGCGCATTGGCGTGAGTTCATGCGGCGGCGTGCGGCGGAGGGTGGACGCTTCGATCCTGGCTTGTATGTGGATTACTTGCTGAACCGGCTGGCCTCGGCGCGGAATGTGACGGTGGCCGCGGCGGGGCGCAAGCTTAACTTCTATGATCGGCAAGAAGCGGCGGCGATGGAGCATGTCTCGACGGTGGACAAGCAGCTCTCGGTCTATGGCGAAGCGGACGCGCGGGAAGTGCCGCTGCGCGAGCCGGAATTGGCGGACTATGGCGACGGAGTCGAGCCGGTTTCGTTGCCGGCGGGCGCGACGGTGGGCGTCCCGGAGCTAAAGGAGAGTCTGCGCCGTTGGCGAGAAAAGTTGCCGGAGATTTCGCGGGCGCGCGAGGCGGCGCTTGGGGACTTCGAGCGCGCGCTCCGCGCCGATGCGCCGCTGATCGAGGAGATGCTAGCGGTCGATAAAAAGTTGCGCGCGGAAATTATTAACTAGGAACTATTTTATTTCAGGGCACCGGCACGCCGGCGAGCAGGGTGCTCGGATAACCGGGATTCAATCCGAGCGCGGCGAAGACTTGATCGCGCTGGGGCGTCTGGCCGCGTTCGAGGAAATACTGGCGGATAATCTCGACGGAGAGGCTCGGGGGATACTTTTCGTAGCGGTGGAAACGGGCGATCACGGCCGTGCCGCCGGCCTTGGCAGCGTATTCGTCGCGCAGGATCGGCACGACGAGCGAACGGCGCCGGCCCCAGAAATGCGAAGGGTTATAGGACTCGTCCCAGTAGGGGTTGACGTAGTCGCGCAAGTCCACTTCGCGCGCGATTTCCCAGCCGTGCTCGCTCTGGCGCAGCATGGGTGACTCGCCCTCGCACATATTGCGCGCGAGCTGGAAGCCCTGGTAATTCGCTTCGAGGTCGGCATGCGAAAAGATGCCATCGACGACTTTGCCGACGACGGTGTTCTCCGACAGCACGCCCCATTCGACGGCCATCTTTACGGCCTTCTCCTCGGGAACGCCATTGGTGCGGTACCAGAGATAATGTTTGTAGTAACGCTTGCCGAGTCCGAGGAAATGGCCGAACTTGTCTTCGCCAAAGTAGATCTCGCCGACGCGGAGCGTGCGGCCCATGGGCAGCGCGTAGGGAAAGGTGACGCCGCGGTAAACGCTCATCTGCTGGTACTGCGCGCGAGAGACGGTGCGCGGCGGATAGACGTCGATGTCGTCCGCGTGGACGACGAAGTCCATCAGCCGCGAGGTCAGCCGGCCTTTGAACAGGTGATCGAAGGTGTCAAGCGCGAGCGAGGGGCAATCGCAGGGCGGCTCGATCGCGCGATTGCGCTTGTCCACGATCTTGCGAATCTCGCTATTGAAATACGCGTTGAGTACGTCGGTGGAGTCGCTAAGCTCGACGTCCCAGGACATAAACTGGTCGGTCTCGTCGGCGCGGGTCGCCCCGCCCCCGAACAGGAGCATGGCAACAAGAAGCACTAGGATATAAGTACGCATTTCGCCTCAGTCTCCACCAAGACTCTACTCTATTGTGCCTTAAAACGGGCGAAGCCGGCTAGGCCTTCTTTTTGGGGCGGTAAACGTGGGTGCTGGGGCCGTGGACGAGTTCACCGGCTTCCATGAGCGTCTCGCTGAGGGTGGGGTGAGGGTGGATGGTGAGGGCGAGGTCGGCGGCGGTGGCGCCCATCTCGATAGCGAGCGCGCCCTCGGCGATGAGCTCGCCCGCGCCGACACCGACGATGCCCATGCCCAGGATGCGATCGGTGGCGGGGTCAACGAGAAGTTTCGTAAGCCCGTCGGAGCGGTGGACGGTGGTGGCGCGGCCGGAGGCGGCCCAGGGGAAGCGGCCGACTTCGATGGCGATGCTTTTCGCGGCGGCCTCGGTCTCGGTGAGGCCGACCCAGGCGATTTCGGGGTCGGTGTAGACGACGGCGGGGATGCATTGCGCGTCGAAGGCGCTGCGCAGGCCGGCGGCGACTTCGGCGGCGACGATGCCTTCGCGCGTGCCTTTGTGCGCGAGCATCGGCTGGCCGATCACGTCGCCGACGGCGAGGATGCTGGGGTCGGCGGTGCGCAGCGACTTGTCGGCCTCGACGAAACCTTGCGCGTTGACGACGACCTTGGTGTTGTCGAGGCCGATGCCGCTGGTGTTCGGCTTGCGGCCGACGCTGACGAGCATGCGATCGAAGTCGTGCTCGGAGCGCCCGCCGGAGGCGTCGATGATTTCGACGTGGACGCTGTCGGACTTGGCTTCGACGCTGGCAACTTTCATGCTGAGGTGAATCGCCTCGCAGAGAGCTTCCATGCGCTTGGCGAGCGGGCGCACGAGATCGCGGTCGGCGCCGGGCAGCAATGTGGGTGTCATTTCGACGACGGTGACGCGCGAGCCGAGCGTGGCGTAGACGGTGGCGAGTTCGAGGCCGATGTAGCCGCCGCCGATCACGAGCAAGCGCGCGGGGATGTCGGGGAGTTCGAGCGCGTCGGTCGAGGTCATCACGCGCGGAGACTCGGGCATGAGGTCGGGGATGATCGCGGGGCGCGAGCCGGTGGCGAGGATGCAGGTTTTGTAGTGGAGCTCGAGGGTGTTGCCGTCGGTTTTGTGGACGCGGAGCGTGGTGGAATCGAGGAAGCTTCCGCGGCCTTGCAGGTACGTTACTTTGCGGGCCTTGCTGAGCTGGCCCAGGCCGCCGGTCATCTGGCTGACGACGCCGCGGGTCGCTTCGCGCAGGCGGGCGACGTCGATGCGCGGGGCGGCGTAGGTCACGCCGAAATGCTCCAGTTCGCGCGCTTCGGTGATTGCGCGCGCGACGTGGAGCAGGGCCTTGGAGGGGATGCAGCCGCGGTACAAACAGGTGCCGCCGGGGTTCGGGTCGAGATCGATGAGCGTGACTTCGAGGCCGAGATCGGCGGCGCGGAAGGCGGCGGCGTAGCCTGCGGGGCCGGCGCCGAGTACGGCGAGATGTGTATGCGCGATGGTCTCGGCCATGCCGGGTCAGTCGAGGAGCAGCGTCATGGGCTGCTCGATGGCCTGGCAGAGCCAGCGCGCGAAACGCGCGGCGTCGGCGCCGTCGATCACGCGATGGTCGTAGCTGAGCGAAAGCGGCATCATCGTGCGCGGAACGAAGGCGCCGTCGAGGTAGACGGGCTCGATGGCGGCGCGCGAGACGCCGAGGATCGCGACTTCGGGCAGGTTGACGATCGGCGTGAAGGCCGTGCCGCCGATGCCGCCGAGGTTGGTGATGGTGATGCAACCGCCTTGCAACTCGTCGAGCGTGGTCTTGCGGAGGCGCGCGCGCTCGGAGAGGCCGGCCATCTCGGCGGCGATTTGCACGAGGCTCTTGCGGTCGGCGTTTTTGATCGAGGGCACGAGCAGGCCCCACTCGGTGTCGACGGCGACGCCGATGTTGTAGTACTGCTT
>VFKU01000069.1 GCA_009885415.1 Rhodothermota bacterium | reverse complement strand
GAGGGGGATCGCCCGCGGCTCATGGAGGCCCATGCCCGGCTGGACGCGGCGGAGAACGCGCCGCAGTCCTTTACGCTCGATAACGTGTGTCTGCGGGCCAGGGACGGGACCCCGCGCTGGGTGTCCTTGATGTTTAGCCGATTATTTCCTGACCGGTCGATGCCGCGGCTGATCGTGTGTGTGAACACGACCGAGCGCAAGCAGGTGGAGTTGGAGCGCCAGGCCTTCGAGGCGCGGATGCAGCAGGCGCAAAAGATTGAGAGCCTCGGGTTGATGGCCGGGGGCGTCGCGCACGATTTCAATAACTTGCTGATGATCATTCTGGGCCACGCCGAATTGGCGGGCGCCAGCCTGACACCGTCCAGCGCGGCGTGGGAGAGTTTTAAGGAAATCCAGGACGCTGCGAATCGCGCGGCGGAACTGGCGCAACAGATGCTCGCGTATTCGGGGAAGGGCGCGTTCGTCGTTCGGCCGGTGGATTTGTCCGCGTTGGTGCGTGGGCTGGGCCAATTGCTGGAAGCGACCGTGTCGAGGAATGCGATGATGCGGTATGAGCTGGCGCCGGAGCTGCCTCCCATCCGGGCGGACGTCACTCAGATTCAGCAGGTGGTGATGAACCTGATCACCAACGCGTCCGAGGCGCTGGGTGACGGCAGGGGTGTGATTACGTTGCGTACTTCGGTGGTAGAGATCGGCGCGGCAGATTTGCGGAACTTCGCTCCTTGCGAGCCCGCGGCTTCCGGCCGGTTCGTGCTGCTGGAAGTTTCGGACACGGGCTGCGGGATGGATGGGCCGACGGTGTCGCGCATTTTTGATCCGTTCTTTACCACGAAATTTACCGGGCGGGGCCTCGGGTTGGCCGCGACACTGGGCATTGTGCGAGGCCACGGCGGGGGCTTGCAGGTCGTCAGCGGTCTTGGCCAGGGCACGACCTTCCGCCTGGTGTTTCCTGCGGTGGCCGCCGAGGCGCCGACCGTGCGTGCGGAGCCACAGTCGTCGCGTGGCAAGAAACGCGCCGCCATCATATTGGTCGTGGACGATGAACGCGGCGTGCGCGAAGCGGCGGCGCGGATGCTCGGCCAGAGCGGCTTTACGGTGTTGACGGCGGCGGACGGGCCCGAGGCGCTTGAGGTGCTCCAGAAGAAGGGCAAGGCGATCGACGTGGTGCTTCTCGATTTGACGATGCCGTCGATGAACGGCGAGGAAACGTGCGCGGCGATACGCGCCCTCCAACCCGACTTGCCCGTGCTGTTTATGAGCGGATATTCACGGCCGGAGGCCGGGGGCCGGCCCGAGGCGGACGGGAAGTCGAACTTTCTGCAGAAGCCGTTCACGATTTCATCGCTTCGGGACAGGATCGACACTCTGATTTCCTGAGGCCGGCCGAAACTCCATTTCGTCTATGCGGCGCGCATGCGCTCGGTGTCGCGGCGGGCGAAGCGGGTGGCGCCGAGGAGCAGGAGCAGTCCGGCGAGTACGTAGACGCCTGAGGCGGTCGCGATCGCGAAACCGAGGTTGCTGCGGTCGGCGATGAAGCCGATGACGATGGGGCCGGTGCCTCCGCCGACGAGCCAACCGATGGCGTTAAGGAAGCCGGCGGTCTTTCCGCGTTCGTCGGGGCGCACAAAGTCGTAGGCGGCGGCGAAGATGTTCGCGTCGTAGAGTCCTTTGAAGAAGCCCCAGAAGGTGAGCGCGACGACGAGCCACGTGACGGACTCGGTCAGGCCGCAGAGAACAACGAAGGGCGCGCCGCCGAAGACCCCGACCATCTGCACAAGCATGCGCCCGCCGGCCATGCGCAGGCGGAGGCGATCGGCGAGGTAGCCGCTCAGCGGCGCGGCGACGAGGCTGGCGAGCTGGACGTAGATGGTCGCTTTGAGGCCGGACATGGCCAGGCTCATGCCGTATTTTTCGTGAAGGAAGGACGGCATCCAGGTGAGGAGGACGGTGGCGACGAAATTTGCGCACATGAAGGCGCCGAGCAGCACCTGGAGCGAGGGCGTGCGGCGGACGAGGACGATGAATTCTTTGAGCGATTGCCAGAGCGAGGTCGAACTGCTGGGCAGCGCGGCGTGCGCGGTGACAAGCTCGGCGCCGCCACGGCGGGGTTCGTGTAGGAGGCGGTGAAGGACGAGTCCGAGGAGGATGCCGAGTCCGCCGAAGATGACGAAGGAGCCGCGCCATCCGAATCGGGTGTCGGCGATGTATCCCGAGACGAATCCGCCTGCGATGGTGCCGACGTAGACGCTGGTCTGGTGGATGCTCATGGCGCGCGAGCGGGTTTTTCCGCTGTGATAGTCACTGACGAGCGACATGGAGGCGGGGAAATAGAAGGTCTCGCCGATGCCTTCGGCAGCGCGGAAGAGGAAGAGCGTGGTGAAGTTCCGCGAGAGCGCGGTGGCCATGCAGATGACGCTCCAGATGTGGAGGCCGAAGAGGATGGCTTTTTTTCGGGCGACGCGATCGACGATGAGTCCAGCCAGCGGCGCACCAAGGCCGTAGAGCCAGGAGAAGGCGGAGCCCGCCGCGCCTTGTTGTGTTTTCGAGAGGCTGAATTCGTCGGCGAGCGCGGGGAGCACGGCGGAGAAAGCGGTGCGGTCGGCGTAATTGAAAAACGCAATGAACCAGAGCATCGCGATGACGTACCACTTGTAGTTCGGGCTGACTTTGACGGCGGGATCGGCGAGGAGAAAGCCGGGATCGGGGGTGGTGGAGTTTGGCGTGGCCATGGGTGGGAGAGTAGCAACGGCGTTGGGGAATATCCAATTGGAGGGAGGGGCGATGGGAGGTATGGGAAGAATGGGAGAGAAGGGACTGGGGCAGGGTGGCGGAGCGGCGGGCCGCTTTTGCTACTCGGCGATTTGGTACAGCAGGCCGTCTTTTACGGAGTAGAAAAGCGGCGCTATTGGGAGGGTGGGGAAGCGGCTGCGCAGTCGCTGGACTTCGGCGAGAGTGGAGTGGAGGGGGTCGGTGATTTCGAATTTTGGGGCGTTGGTGTCGAAGTGTGTTTCGGCGTCGGCGCGGGTCCAGCCGACGTCGATGAGGCCGAGGATGAATTGTTCACGGCGGTCGCTGAGGTGGATCATGCCGCAGTCGTCGTGACCGAAGACGGCGACGGCGCGGACGCCTCCGACGGCGATGGCGAAGGAGACTTTGAATTCGACGCGTCCGAGTTGTGCGCCGGCAGTGCGGAGGATGAAGGCGAAGTTGTCGGGGATTCGCATGGATTTACGGTTGTCCATGCACATGCCGATGAGGAGTTCGGCGCGGGCGTAGGCGCGGTGGGGCGCACCAAGGTTGTGGTAGCGCAGGAGGTCGCCGATGGGCGTGTCGCGCCATTGTGGAAGGATGTCTGGTTCGGCGGTGACGGGGTGGAGTCGATCGTTCATGGGCCCTCGGGGAGTGTGGCACTGAGTTTCTGGAATCTTAACAGAGCGGCGGCGGGATTATTTTGCTGCGAAGAGCCCACCGATCATGTCGCGCAGCGCGTCGAGCGTGAAGGGCTTGCGGAGGAAGCCCGCGTGGCCGTTGTGGGCGAGGTCGCCGTGCGTTTCGCTGTCGCTATAGCCACTCATGAGGACGACGGGCAGGCCGGGCCGCCGGGCGTGCAATTCGCGCAATACCTCCTCGCCGCTCATTTCGGGCATGGTGAGGTCGAGGAGCACGGCGTCGATTTTTTCGGCGTTGCGATCGAAGACCTCGAGCGCCTGGCGGCCATTTTCGGCGCTGAGTACTTCGTGGCCAAAGAGTTGCAGGGCGCGGATGAGAAAGTCGCGGACGCGCTGCTCGTCGTCGACGATGAGCAGCGTCGCCGCGCGGCCGTGGGCGGTGGCCACGGGAGGTACGCCGTTCGTCTCGACGGGTGCCGGGGACCCGACGGGGAAAATGATTCGGAAGGTGGTGCCGTGACCGACGCGGCTGTCGATGCGCAGGCCGCCGTGGTGTCCGTGGACGATGCCGAGCGTGGCGGCGAGGCCGAGTCCGCGGCCGGTGAATTTGGTGGTGAAGAAGGGATCGAAAATGCGATCG
>VFKU01000590.1 GCA_009885415.1 Rhodothermota bacterium | reverse complement strand
GCGCGGGGTTGAGGGTGTCGAGATCGTGATTTGTCCGCCCTTCACGGCGATTGCCGCGGTGGTGGAGGGCGCGGCGGGCAGCGCGATCGCGGTCGGCGCGCAGACGTGTTATTCAAAGGCGAGCGGTGCGTTTACCGGTGAGGTCTCGGCGCAGATGGTGAAGGACGCCGGGTGCCGCTGGGTGATTGTGGGGCATAGCGAGCGGCGGCAGTTGTTCGGCGAGACGGACGAAGTGGCGAACGCGAAACTTCGCGCGGCGCTGTCGGCCGGCTTGTCGGTGATATTCTGTGTCGGCGAGACGCTCGAGCAGCGTAACAGCGGCGATATGGACTCGGTGCTTCGGCGGCAGGTGTTGCACGGGCTGAAGGGCCTGACGGTGACGGAGCTGGATCGGGTCGCGCTGGCGTATGAGCCCGTGTGGGCGATCGGCACGGGCGTGACGGCCACGCCGGAGCAGGCGGGTGAAGCGCATGGATTTGTGCGGGCGCTGGTGCGCGCGCAGTTTGGCGAGGCCGCGGCGGAGTCGCTGCGGATTCAATACGGCGGATCGGTGAAGCCGGACAACGCGGCGGAGTTGCTTTCGCTTCCCGACGTGGACGGCGCGTTGGTCGGCGGGGCTTCACTCGAAGTGGATAGTTTTTCGGCGATAGTGGCGGCGGGCGCGGCGGAAATCGCACGCGCTGCGCGATAGAGGATGGATTGAACCATGGTTGAAACGATTTTTTCGTGGGACACGCTCTGGTACTTTTTGATCGTGTTGTATGTGCCGGCGTGTCTGGGGCTGGTGGTCATCGTGCTGCTGCAAAAAGGCAAGGGGACGGGTTTCGCGGGCGCGTTTGGCGCGGGCGCGGGTCCTGGCGCGGACACCGTGTTCGGCGCGCGCGCCGGGCAGACGCTGCCGGTGAAAATGACCTACGTCGCCGCGGGAATTTTCGTGGTCATCTCGCTGAGCATGTCGCTGATCGCCAGCCATGTTGGCCGCGGGAAGGCGCCGGAATTGTTGGAAGGTGCGAATTCGGCCCCGGCCCAGATCGTGACCGGACTCGACGATCTCGGATTGGGCAAGGGCAAGCAGGGCGCGGCCACGGCAATCGTCGCGCCCGCCGCCGTGGCACCGGCAACGGAAGCGCCGGTGGCGTCCGCACCTGCGGCAGAACCATCCGCCGCGCCGTCCGAGACTGCGCCTGCGCCTGCGTCGGCATCGCCTGAAGCGCCGAAGCCTTAGGAGCGTGCGGAATTTCTGATGATGGCGGTTCGCGGTGGAGACGAGATCGCTTCGTCGGCCGCGAAATAGACATTGTGGGCGAAGGGGAAGTGCCCTTCGCGGCCTCTTCGCAATGACAGTGTGTGTGGCATCTTCGGAGTAGCTCGGCGGGGAAAGCGATTGGACAGCGTGAATCGCTCGTGATGTGAAATCGGCGGAGGGGGCCTGCGCATGGACCAGATTCTCGTTCGGGGGGGAGTGCCGCTGCGCGGACGGGTGGTCGTCCGGGGGGCGAAGAATTCCGCGCTGCCGTTGATGGCCGCGGCGATCGTCTCACAGGAGCCCTGCGTCCTTCATAACGTCCCCTGTCTGCACGACATTTTCTCGATGGACAAAATCCTCTCGTCGATGGGTATGCGCATCGACTTCACCGGGCAGAGCATGACGCTCGACCCGACGGCGCTGAATTCCTCCGAGGCCTCCTACGAACTCGTGCGCAAGATGCGCGCGTCGTTCTTCGTGCTGGGCGCCCTACTGGCGCGCTTCGGAAAGGCCAAGGTGTCGCTGCCGGGCGGCTGCGCCATCGGCGAGCGGCCGGTGGACATCCATCTGAAAGGTCTGGCCTCGCTCGGCATCGAGATACGCATAGAGGACGGGTATGTGGTGGCGCAGGGTAAGCTGCGCGGCGCGAATGTCGGCCTGGACTTTCCCAGCGTGGGCGCCACCGAGAACCTCATGATGGCCGCGGCGATGGCTGACGGCGTGACGCGGCTGAACAATGTCGCGCGTGAGCCGGAGATTGTCGATCTCGCGGAGTTTTTGAACGCGATGGGCGCGCAGATTTCCGGCGCGGGCACGGACCTGATTACGATTGTGGGTGTGCCCGAGTTGAAGGGCGCGGTACACGAAGTGATTCCCGATCGCATCGAAGCCGGTACCTTCCTGATCGCCGGGCTGGCGACGCGCGGCGACGTGACCGTGGCGAAGGCGAACGCCGGGCACCTGGAGTCGTTCCTGGATAAATTGCGCGAGATGGGCGCGACGGTGGAGGCGCGCGGGAGCGATATTCGCGCGACCGCGCCGAATGGGCTGGTCGCCAAGGACGTCTCGACACAGCCTTATCCCGGTTTTCCGACGGACTTGCAGGCGCAAATGATGGTGCTGATGTGCATATCGCAGGGCACTAGCGTGATTCGCGAGTCGGTCTTCGAGAACCGTTTCATGCAGGTGGCCGAATTGCGCCGCATGGGCGCGGACATCGACGTGCAGGGCAGCACGGCCGTCGTGCGCGGCGTGTCGGGCCTGTCCGGCGCGCCGGTGATGGCGAGCGACCTGCGCGCGAGCGCCGCGCTGGTCATCGCCGGGCTCATCGCTAGCAAGGGCGAGACCCGCATCGCGCGCGTGTATCACATCGACCGCGGGTACGAACGAATCGAAGAGCGGCTCGCCTCGCTCGGCGCGGACATCAAGCGCCGGCGCGAGTAGGCGCTCAGGGAAGTCACGTGAACAAGATTACCGTCCGCAGCGATCGCGATTTCGAGAACGCCGTGGCGCAGTTGTGCCACTCGGTGGCGCGAACGGACGCGGATCGGGTGATCGCCGAGAAGATCGAGGCGGCCCGCGCGATCGTGAGCGCCGTGCGCGAGTTGGGCGATGACGCGGTGGCCGACTACACGCAGCGTTTCGACGGCGCGAGCCTGAAACCTGACCAGTTCGAGGTGAGACCTGCTGAAATTGATGCCGCGATGGCGACGGTCGATCCGGAACTCATCGCGGCCTTGCGGCGCGCGCACGACAACATCATAAAATTTCACGAGAAGAACCTGCGGCAGTCCTGGGAGGAAACGCTCGAAGACGGCACCGTTCTGGGCCAGCGGATCACGCCGATCGAGAGCGTGGGGGTGTACGTGCCGGGTGGCAAGGCCTTTTATCCCTCGTCCGTGCTGATGAACATCGTGCCGGCGCGCGTGGCGGGAGTCGAGAATATCGTGATGGTCTCGCCGCCCTCGTATCGCGGCGGGATTCACCCCGTCGTACTCGCGGCGGCGCGGATTGCCGGTGCGACGCGCGTGTTTCGCGTGGGCGGCGCGCAGGCAATCGCGGCGCTGGCCTACGGCACGAAGACGATTCCGCAGGTCTTGAAAATCACCGGGCCGGGAAACACCTACGTGACCGCGGCGAAGTCGCTTGTGCGCAGCATCGTCGATATCGACACCGAGGCGGGGCCCTCGGAGGTGGTCGTGATCGCCGACGAGAGCGCGAACCCGCGGCTGGTGGCCGGCGAGATGCTCGCGCAGTCCGAACACGACGAAGAAGCGAAAAGCATTTTGATCGCGACCTCGGAAGATTTTTGCGACCGTGTGGCGATCGCGCTCGAGGACGAAATGAAGACCTTGTCACGCCGGGCGATCATCCAGAAGGCGCTGGACACCAACGGCGCGATGGTGGTCGTGCGCGATCTGGATGAGGCGGCGAAACTTTCCAATTTGCTCGGGCCAGAGCACCTGGCGATTTACACCGAGGACCCACGCTACGTCTACGACCGCATCACCGCTGCGGGCAGCATCATGCTCGGCGAGGCGACCACGGTGGTGCTGGGCGATTACTACGCCGGGCCTAACCACATTCTGCCGACCGGCCGCCGCGCGCGCTTTGCCTCGCCGCTAACGGCGGAGAACTTTCGCAAGGTCTCGAGCGTGATCGCGTTCACGCCCGAGCGCGTCAAGCGGATCGCGCCGGACATCCTGCGGCTCGCCCGCGCCGAGGAACTGACCGCGCACGCGCGCGCGATCGAGATGCGCCAATGAAGTATCAGCGCGAGATTCTCAAGCAGGTGAGCGGCTATGTGCCCGGCGAGCAGCCGAAACCGGGCGAGCGCATCATCAAGCTCAACACCAACGAGAACCCGTATCCGCCGTCCCCGCGCGTGATGGAGGCGATCGCCGCAGTGGGCGCGGACGGCCTGCGGCGTTACCCGGACCCCAACGCCGTCGAGTTGCGAAAAACTGCGGCCGAGTTGTACGGCTTCGCCGGGCCGGAGTGGGTGATCGCCGGTAACGGTTCCGATGAACTCCTCGCGATGATTATTCGTACCTTCGTAGATCCGGGCGAAACGGTGTGGTCCGCGTACCCGACCTATTCGCTCTATGACACCCTCGTGAAATTGCACGGCGCGAAATACGCCAGCGTGGATCTCGATCGCGAATTTCGGATGACACCGGAATTCTTCACCCGCCAGGGCCGCGTATTTTTCCTTGCGCGCCCGAACGCGCCGAGCGGCGTATCGTCGCCGAAGGCCGAGGTCGAAAAACTGTGCAAGAGTTTCCCGGGGGTGGTCGTGATCGACGAGGCCTACGCGGACTTCGACGAGGATGACTGCATGGATTTCCCGCGCCGTTTCGAGAACGCGATCGTGACGCGGACCTTCTCGAAGTCGTACAGCTTGTGCGGATTGCGCGCGGGGCTGGCTTTTGCACGCCCGGAAATCATCGCGGAGTTGATGAAGACGAAAGACTCGTACAACATGAGCGCCGTGAGCCAGGCGGGCGCGACCGCCGCGCTGCGCGATCAGGCACACATGCGCGCGAACCGCGACAAAGTGATCGCGACGCGGGCTCGGTTGACGCGGGCATTACGCGAGATGGGCTTCACCGTCCCTGACTCGAAAGGGAACTACGTCCTCGCGCGCTGGGGAGGCCGGCCCGATACCAAGGGCATCTTCACCGGTCTGCGCGAGCGGAAAATCGTGGTGCGGTATTTCGACGCCCGGAATCTGACCGACGCCCTGCGCATTTCCATCGGCACCGACGCCGAAACCGATACCTTGCTGGCCGCGATCCGCGAGATTGTGAAGTAGGGACCGGTCTCTTTGGATTGGGGCAGCTATCGCTGCCGCTTTACCGAGCCCAGCGAAGTTGGGCGGCGTCATTTCGAAATCCCAGCTTTTCTCATGCGAACCGCCGGGAGCTTTGCTCCCGGCGTGAAAGCGGCAGCTATCGCTACCGCAGTCCAAAGAAGCCCTTTCTTTCACGAGTGCGCTATCATCCGCCCGTATTGCGGGCATCTTGGTGTTTAAGAGGCACGGGAGGACAACACAATGGCACACAAGGGAGCGATTGTTATCACCGGGGCGTCGACCGGCATGGGCGAGCACTGCGCGCTGGGACTGGCGGCACGGGGGTATCGGGTCTTCGCGGGCGTGCGTAAGGCGGCCGACGGCGAGGCACTGAAGAAACAGGCCGCAGGTTCGCTTGAGCCGCTGATCATCGACGTCGTGAACGAGGCGCAAGTGCGCGAGGCGGCGAAGAAGGTCGAGGCGGCGTTGGGGGGTGGGCCCTTGACGGCGCTGTGGAACAACGCGGGGATCTCAGTGAATGCTCCACTCGAATTTATTTCGCTAAACGATCTGCGGCGGCAGTTGGACGTGAATGTGATCGGCCAAGTGGCCGCGACGCAAGCTTTCCTGCCGATGATCCGCAAGGCGAAGGGGCGCATTTTGATCACGGGATCAATAGGTGGTTTTTTTACGACGCCGATGCTTGTGCCCTACTGCATGTCGAAGTACGCGATGGAAGCCTTCGCGGACGGCCTGCGCCGTGAATTGCGGCCGACGGGCGTGCAGGTGGTGCTGCTCGAGCCGGGCGGCATCAAGAGCAAGATATGGGAAAAGGGCATTGGCGAGAGCGAGACCTTCCTGAAAAATGCGCCGGCGGAAATGATGAACGTCTACGGCTGGCTGGTGAAGGCGCTGCAACGCGTCGCGCCGCAGATGGAAAAGCGGGCGATGCCCCCGCAGGAAGTGCTCGACTGCGTCATTCACGCGCTCGAATCGCCGCGGCCGAAGACGCGCTACCGCATGGGGGCCAATTCGACCGCGCAGAAGGTCATCGCGAGTTTGCCGGATCG
Organism: Rhodothermota bacterium; assembly: GCA_009885415.1. Lineage (GTDB taxonomy): Bacteria > Hydrogenedentota > Hydrogenedentia > Hydrogenedentales > VFKU01. The sequence continues at coordinate 515 of VFKU01000590.1, read as the reverse complement.
CTGGCAGGACGCACTGATCGCGCGGATGATGGGCGGGTGAGGGCGCAGACCGTGGCAGAGTTCGAGCTTACCTTTCATTACGCCGAGAAGTGGGCCCGTCTGCGGCCGAAGGCGGAGATGCAGTCCTTCGGCGGCGAGCGGATGACGTGGGCGGAGTTCGCGCGGGCCGTGGATCGCACGGCGAAGGCCTTCCTCGCGCTGGGCGTGCGCCGGGGCGATCGCATTGCGATGATGTCGATGGCGCGAAACGAATTTCCGGTCGTGTTCCTTGCGGCGCACAAAGTCGGCGCGATGTGGCTGGGGCTTTCGCCCAAGTACTCCGAAGCGGAATTGCGCTACATGCTGGACGACGCGCGGCCCCGGGTGCTGGTGACGCTGCGCGAGTATCTTGGCGCGGACCTTTTTGCCGGGCCTCTGGCGCGGATTGGGCAGTGCGCCTACCTTGAAAAGGTCCTCGTGATTGGCGACGCGCCAGCGGGCACCGAGCGTTTCCATGAATTTGCCGGGCATGAACG
>VFKU01000674.1 GCA_009885415.1 Rhodothermota bacterium | reverse complement strand
GGATCGCGCGACTGGTTGTTCTCCTTCACGCACGCGGAGACGCAACGGCGTGAACCGTTGCACCGGGAGAGATTGAGCGCGTATCCGAATTGCACCCCGTCGAGCGGTTTATAATCGGCGACGTGGACCTCCGCGCCGTACTTCTGGCCGATCTCGGCCTCGAGGCGGCGCAGGATGGACTCGAGCATTTCGGGCGAAAGGCGCTTGTAGTGCTGCTGGAGGAATGCGGCGAGGGAAGTGCCGCGCTCGAGATGGCGCAGCGGCTCGAGCACGCCCGCCGCGGCCGCCATCGCGGCCATGGTGCCGATGCCGGCCTTCAGAAAGCTGCGTCGAGGGGTTGTGTGCGGGGTCTCCATCGCTTTACGCCTTCCCCTGTTCGGTGCGCGGAGGCGCAGGCGGGGGATCCGGCGTCAGGGGCGCAAAGCGCGGGTTGTGCGGGTCGTGACATTGCACGCAGAGCAGCTTCCGCCGCGCCCCGAATCGCTCGTCCCAGAAGCCGTTTTGGCGTCCGTGAATGCCCGCTTCCCAATCGCGGTAGAGCGGGCCGTGGCAGCGTGCACACAGGCGCGCCGGCTGATCGGCGGGAATCGCCGCGCCGTCCGTGTCGATGTAGGCGTCGCGGTCGGTGGGATTGTGGCAATTGAGGCAATTCGCGTTCAGGCCGTGGTTAAAATCCTTGTAAATCGCGGAGTGTTCGCCGGGCAAGTCGTGCTGGCGGCGCAGGGAGGTGAAATCGGAGTGGCATTCGCTGCAGCGGTATTCGAATCCGGTACGGCGATTGCGCAGGGGCTTGAACTCGCCGCGAACCGGGGTCGTATCGAAGACCTCGCCAGCGATCGCGCGCCGATAGAGTTCGCCGGCGCGGGGCGGCGGAGCGAAACATCCGGCGAGAAGGGAAAGAGCGAGGACAAGCAGCGGCGACAGACACCGCGCGTTTCCCCCAATGGATGGTTGTCGCATGCGATACTCCGCTGCGACCCCCTCCCAAGGGCCAGCGGACATCTTAGCGCATCGCTGCGACGGCGACAAGCCGGGTGGAGTTTTCTCGTCCCGGTCGCGGCCTCAGGCCACGTTCCAAGGCGCGCGGTAATTCTTCGTGAGCCATTCGGGTTTGCCGCTGCCCTTCGCGAAGCGCATCTTCTTCGGGTTCCACTGGATGCTCGCGTGGTTGTAGTAAATCTGGTTGAGCAAGTGGCAGCAGATGGCGCTGCGTCCGCCGACTTCTTCGTTGGTGATGGGCCGCTTGCGCGATTTCACGCAGTCCAGGAAGTCGCGGGTGTGACTTTGGCTGACGTAAAGTTTGACCTTCGCATTTTTTAGGTACTCGTCTTCGACGCGGCGGAGTTCGGTGGTCAGGTTAGTACCGTCTTCGCGATCGACGTATCCGGCGATCTTCTTTCCGCCGCGATGAAACTCGAATCGTCCACGGTTTACTTTGACCTCGCCTTCGCTGCCGTAGAAGTGGATGCCGAAGCCGTCCATGTGGTGGACCTTGATGCCCTTTTCGTAGACGAGAT
>VFKU01000508.1 GCA_009885415.1 Rhodothermota bacterium | reverse complement strand
GACGAAGTGGCAGGCGAACGACCACCGCGTGCAGAATTTCATCCCCGAGGAATGGGTCGAGCGCGGGCACGTCGAGGGCTGCAAGGCTTTCCTGACGATTACGAAGGGTTGCGACAATTTTTGCAGCTCTGCGTCGTGCCGTATACGCGCGGGCGCGAGGTGAGCCGCGAGGCGGAGAATATTCTTCGTGAGGCGCGGGCGCTCGCGGCGCAGGGCGCGCGGGAAATTTGGCTGCTTGGGCAAAACGTAAACTCGTATCGCGCGGGCGAGTGGGGATTTTGCGAGTTGCTCGACGCCGTCTCGCAGGTGTCGGGGGTGCTGCGCGTGCGCTTTACCTCGCCCTATCCGAACGACTGGAACAACGCGCTCAGCGATTTGATGGCCGCGCGGAAGACCATCTGCAATCAGTTGCATTTGCCGTTTCAATCGGGATCGGACCGCATCCTCGGGCTCATGCGGCGACAGCACACGATCGAAGAGTACCTTGCGAAAATCCGGTACATGCGCGCGATCAATCCTGGGCTGGAGCTGAGCACGGATCTGATCGTCGGATTTCCGACGGAGAGCGACGCGGATTTCGAGCGGACTTTGGAAGTTCTGCGCGAGGTGCGCTATTCGCTGGTGTTCCCCTTCAAATATTCGCCGCGTCCGAAGACGAAGGCCTCGGAGATGCCGGACGACGTGCCGCTTGAAGTGAAGGACGAGCGGCTGAAACGCGTGATTGAACTTCAGCAACAGATCGACGGCGAGAACACCGCGCGCTACCTCGGCTCCGAACAGGAAATTCTGATCGATTCGGCGAGCACCAAGGAACGCGGGACGATGATCGGCCGGACGGACGGTTTTTACTCCGTGGCGGTGCACGAGCCCTCGCTCGAAATCGGCGACCTGGTGCCCGTCCGCATCACCGAGGCGAGCGGCCACTGGTTGCGCGGCGAAGTGCTCGGCGCGGCCCCGGCGGCGATTTAGCGCATGCGGCTGCACGTTCTCGAATCGGGCCATGCCGCCTTCGAGGTGGATTCGTGTTTGATCGTGGCGATTTACGAGGAGCCCAAGCCGCATTTCGGCGCGGTGGCGACGGAACGCGATCGCAAGACGCTGGAGCGTCTCGCCGCGCGTGGCACGATCCGCGGCAAGGCGGAGGAGACGTACTACCTCACGACGCCGGAGAGTCCCTACGGCGGGATACTCGTTATTGGACTGGGCGCGCCTACAAACTTTGACGCCGAAGTCATGCGTCGCGCGGCGGGCGCGGCCGGCGAGGTCTTGACGAAGCAGCGGCACGCGCACGTGGTGCTCGACGCTTCGTCGCAAGACGCGCTTCCGGTTGAGGCCTTCGTCGAGGGCCTCATACTCGGGCAGTACGACTTTCACGCCTACAAGAAACCTGAGACCGATCCGCCGGTGATCGTGGACGAGTTGACCGTACTCGGGCCCGCGGGCGACGACCTCGAGGAACTGCGCAAGGGCTGCGGCGCGACGGTGCTGCTCTGTCAGAACACGAATTGGGCGCGCGACCTGGCGAACACGCCGCCGAACGATCTCACTCCGCGCGCGCTCGCCGCGCGTGCGGAGGCGCTGGCGAAGCAGGTCGGCTGCGCGTGCACGGTGTTCGACGAGAAGCAGTTGCAGGAAATGGGAATGAACGCGATCGCCGGCGTAGGCAAAGGCAGCGCCGAGCCGCCGCGCTTGATCGTGCTCGAGTATGTGCCGGAGAACGCGCAGCGGACGGTGGCCTTGATCGGCAAGGGCGTCACTTTCGATACGGGCGGCATCAGTCTTAAGCCGGGGCCGGACATGCACGAGATGAAGTACGACATGTGCGGCGCGGCGGCGGTGTTGGGCGCGTTCAAGACGCTGTGCCAGCTCAAGCCGCGCGTGCGCGTCATCTGCGTGGTGCCGGCGGCGGAGAACCGGCCTGGGCCGGAGTCGTATGTGCCCGGCGACATCCTGCGGGCGTACAACGGCAAGACGATCGAAGTGCTGAACACGGACGCCGAGGGCCGGCTGCTTTTGTGCGACGCGCTGGCCTATGTCGAGAAGACATACACGCCCGACGCGATCGTGGATATTGCGACGCTCACGGGCGCGATCGTGGTCGCGCTCGGGCCGTATGCGGCGGGCTTGTTCTCGAACGACGCGCGTCTGAGCGCCGAGCTCGACCTCGCCGCGCGCGCGACGGGCGAGCGGCTATGGCCAATGCCGATGAGCGACGACTACGCGCGCCTGCTGAAAAGTCCGCACGCCGACCTCGCGAACATCGGCCCGCGGGGCGTGGCCGGCGCGGTGGTGGCGGCGTGTTTCCTGAAGGAATTTGTCGAACGGACGCCTTGGGCGCACATCGATATCGCGGGGACGGCCTGGGGAGTGAAGCACATATCGTACCTCGATCCCGACCATGCCACAGGATATGGTGTTCGGCTGCTGACGCAGTGGGTGGTGGCCGAAGCGCGAGAAAACAGCTGACAAAACCCGGCGATTTTGGTATTCTCTTGCCGTTGTTGGTTGCGGAGCGGTGTTGCGCCTTGGCGGGAACTGTGTGGGCGGGCGCCGCTTGATTTGTGAAGGCCTCGGGGGACGAGGAGCATGCCGTATGGTGCTCAACGCCACCTTGGTTGTGGTGCTGGGTTTGGTCGCGCGTCGCACGTGGATCATGAGTCGATTCATGGACGGAGGCGCGAAGTCCGGCCAGATTTTTCTCCTCCTCATGGTCACCGGCGTGTGCCTGATCACGAATGTAATGTTGCCGTTTGTGCTGGCCGGAGCGATCGTGACGGCGCTCGAGTTGCGGTCGTTGGTC
>VFKU01000729.1 GCA_009885415.1 Rhodothermota bacterium | reverse complement strand
GAGCATTGGCGGAGCGTTTGAAAACGCTGGGCGCTCGGCGCCAAGTCTTGGAGTCGGCGCATCGGCGTCGCCGGGCCGTGCGCGGGATGACCTGCGCCGCAGTGGGGATCGTGTTGCTGGCGATGATCGGCGGCGCGGCGTCGTTTGTGCGTCAGGGCCAGAGCACGCGCGGGCGCGAGACGTGGGCGCGGAACGAGGCACTGCCCCAGATACAGGAACTGATCGCCGGCGACAATTTTTTTGACGCGTATCGGCTTGTGCTCGATGCGCAGAAAGTCATTTCCAGCGACCCTGCGCTCCAAGAAGCCTTGAGTGCAAGTTCGAGCGAGATCACCATTCGCACGACGCCGCCCGGCGCCAAGGTGATGTACAAGCCGTACAAGCAGCCCGAACACGCGTGGGTCGAGGCGGGGATCGCACCGCTAGAGAAGGTGCGGCTACCGCTGGGGTTTTACCGGTGGCGGCTCGAACTCGAGGGCTTCGAGCCGCGCGAATTCGTCGAAGTCGTCCGGGACCCGAAATTTCCCATCTACACCACGTTTCCGCTTTATAAGGACGCGTATACCTTGGAATTCTCGCTTTATCGCGCGGCCGACACGCCGGCGGGGACGATTCCGATCGACGAGGGTGGAGTGTTGCCGGGACTGGTGGGCCTGCCGATTTTGGGAAGCGTGCAGGTGGGCGCATTCTTCGTCGATCGCACGGAAGTGACGAACCGGGACTACTACGAGTTTGTGGCGGCGGGCGGCTACGACAAGCCCGAGTTCTGGACCGAGAAATTCATGCGCGATGGCGCGGAGGTCCCCTTCGAGGAAGCGAAGAAGACCTTCGTCGATCAGACGGGGAAGGCCGGACCGGCGGCGTGGGAGCTTGGGCACTTCGCGGCGGGCAAGGAGGACTACCCCGTCAGCGGCGTGAGTTGGTACGAGGCGATGGCCTACGCGCGATTCCGCGGGAAGACGCTGCCGACGATTTACCACTGGGGCCGCGCGGCGCACACACGCTTCGAGTTGGCGGAACCCTTCAGCCCGTACATTGTGCCGATGAGCAACTTCGAGGGCGAAGGCCCGGCGCCGGTGGGCAAGTTCGCGGGCATGGGATTCGGCGGCGCACTGGACATCGCCGGCAATGTGCGCGAGTGGTGCTATACGGCGG
>VFKU01000691.1 GCA_009885415.1 Rhodothermota bacterium | reverse complement strand
TGATCCAGCGACCCGGTTTCGTAAACGCGATCGCGCCGATGCACACGAGCGGCGCGAGCGAGACGTTCACGAGGCCGTAGGTCCACGGCATGTCGATGGTGCGCGCCGCGAGCACGTGAGCGATCGTGCCGGCGATCGAGGTCGCCACCATGACCGTGTTCGAGAGCGCGACCACGCGCTCGTTCGATGCGATGCCGGCCCAGAGCGCGAGCGGCACGAGCACGAGTCCGCCGCCGGTGCCGGTGCCTCCGCCGACCACGCCCGCGACGAAGCCGATAACGACGGAAACGATCTGGCGCTTGCGCACCTCGTCTTCACGAACGGTGCGTTGCTTCAGAAAGAACGTGCGCACGCCGGCGAAGAGCAGCAGCGCGATGAAGATCCACGTCACGACAGCGTCGCTCAGCAGCGCGGTGAGCGCGCCGCCCGCATAGCCGCCGGCGACGCTCCCGAGCGCGCACGCGGCGACGACATCCCACGGACTCTTAATGCCCGCGCGGCGCGCTTCCCAGGCGTGGTAGCCCGAGACGAACACGATCGCGAAGAGGCTCGAGCCCTTCGCGGTGTTCATGTCCATGCCGGCGATCATCCACAGGAAGGCCGGCACCATCAGCGTGCCGCCGCCGATGCCGAGCGCGGCGCTGACGAGACCCACGCCCGCGCCGAGTGCGAGCAGCGTCAAGGTAAATAGAAAATCGTGCATCGGAATTACGCGGTTGTCCGTTTGATGTGCGGGGCGCTCAGTGGCTCGTCAGCGCGATTTCCAGCGGCGACGACGCGGCGGAAATCTCGACCACGCCGGGCAGCATATATTTCTCCGCATCGTCCAGCGAGTACCCGAAGGACATCGGTTTGACCTTGTCGCTCGCCACGCGAATCGCCTGCACGCGGTATTTCCCCGGGCAGGGCCCGTGCGCTTCGTCGATGTTGAACTTGCCTTTCGAGTTCGGTCCGATCTGCGTGACGGCGACCGGCAGCCGCGGGTCTTCCGGTAGCAGAGTGACCGAGCCCCAGAATAGCGGCGCGCCGTCCAGCGTCACCGTGCCGCTCACTGCGACGCGCGGCGCGTCGGTCAGGAACTTGTTGCGTTGCAGCCATTGGACGAAGAGCGCGGGCCACTGGCCGTATTGTGGATCGCCCGAGCCCAGCCCGAGCCCGTGCGGGCCGACCTGAAAGATGTGCAACTCAGCCGACACCTTCGCGGCGACCAGCGCCTCGTAGAACCGGATGCTATTCAAGGGCGAGACGAGGGTGTCTTCGTGCGTCTGGATCAGAAAAGCGGGCGGTGTCTCTGGCGTAACCAGCGTGTCGGTCGTCGCCCAGTCGCCCATGTCGAACTTGAGCAGGTCGCGCGAGATGGCCGCGTAAATCGGCGCGATGAAGTCCGGCCGCGAACTCACGCGATCGATCGGGTCCTTCGCTTCGCGGTCGCCCGCGTCGAAGCGGGTGCCGACCGCGGTCGTAAGGTGTCCGCCGGCGGAAAATCCAGACATGCCGATGCGCGTCTCGCTCAGGCCGAAATCCTTGGCGTGATACCGCACATAGCGAATCGCGCGTTTTCCGTCCTCCAGCGCCAGCGAAGGTTGGTACTCCGGCAACAACCGATACCGCAGCACGAACGCGGCGATGCCGTGGCGATTGAGTTCTTGCGCGACCTGCAAGCCTTCGTAATCGCTCGCCAGGCCGTGGTAGCCGCCGCCCGGATTCACGACGACACCCGCGCCGGTCGCCTTGCCTTGCGCGGGCAAATGTATCGTCAGCCGCGGCTGGTCCTTCTCGTCCTTGCCCAGCGCGCCCGGAGCGCCCTCGGGCCAGAGCACGACTGTCTTATATTCGGGCCCGGTGTCTTCGGCCCACGCCGCAACCGGCGCTATCGCGAAAAGGACCGCTGTGCCCATGGCAAGGGTGGCGCGTAAGTTCAACATGCCGGAGTCTCCTGTTCGACGCATCATAGCCCAAGCCCGCCCTGCGCGACATGCGAGACCGCGCCTCGCCTTTGGAATGCCACCCGAGCGCGCGTAAACTATGGGGCCGCCGACGCCCGGCGGACTCCGCAGGCTTCATCTTGAATCGCGTCCGACACTACGCCCGTTTTCTCGCGCACTTCCTCGAGCACATCCTTTTTCGGATGGGCCTGCGGAAAACACAACCGTCCGCCGAGGGCCGCTGGGAGGCCTTCCAATTCGTCGTGGGCGATTTCACCGGTTCGAACCGGTATATCCGCACGCACAACACGCACCTGATCCCGCGCGATCATCCGGCCATTTTCTACGGCAACCACATGAAGCTCGACGATCCGTTCTATCTATTTCGTGGGGTGTACCTAGCCACGGGCGGCTCGGTGATGCCGGGTGCCATGATGCGCAGCGACTTCTTTGAGGGCATCCCCTTTCTCAAGTCGCGCTGGCTCGACCTCGATCAGATTCTCGAGACGGTCGGCGTCTACGGCGTCAGCCGCGAGAACGTAACGATCTCGCAATTGAAACGCTTCGTCGACCTGCTGCTGCGGGGCAAGGGTTTCATCCTGTATCCCGGCCGCTCGCGATCGTGCTCGGGGCTGCTGATGGACTACCGCGACAGCATCGAGCGGCCCGGCGGTATTTCGTTCTTTCTGCACGCGGTCCAATCGCGGGCCGACGCGCCGACGGTTTCCGCTGCACCCGCCGTGCGCAATTACAACCCCGTCACGCGGCACACCTCGGTCATCTTCGGCCCGGAGATATTCCTGCCGCGCGGCGCGACGCGCGCCGAACAGCGCCTCTTCGACGAGCACCTCATTGAAGCGCTGGGCCCGCTGGTCGAGATCAACGCCGCGCAGGTCGTCGCCGCGCTGCTCTACACCCGCTGCCTGCACGGATTGATCGGGCCGATCGCCGTGGATGAGTTGGTGAAGATCGTCTCGGGTCTCTTTGACGACTTCGACCACGCTTACCTCGACCCGGAAGACAAGGCCGACGCCGGCCGGGCGGTCCGGGGCGCGCTGCGCTACCTGCGCAAGGGAAGAATGCTGACGTTGCGCGGTGGAAAGGTCTGTCCGATTGCGGACGCGATTCTTTCGACCCCGCCGCTAACGACGAAATTCCGCGACCTGAACCCGGTGAAATACCTCACCAACCAGATTCTGCATTTGGGCGGAGTGACCGCGCTGATCGAACAGCGTGCGCTGGGGTTGGAACGCGATAAAATCGCGGCCTCACCGCAGGCCGCCGGGGCTTGACAAGGACGTAGTGTTGGTGGGCTTTAGCCCACCAACACCGCAATCGCGTGAGTAGAGAGGTGGCTGAAGCCCACCCTACCCCAGTGGCTCAGGCGCGGGCGGCGTCCATCATTTTCGTGAAACGCGCGAAGAGGTAGCGGCTGTCGTGCGGGCCCGGTGAGGACTCCGGGTGGTATTGCACGCTGAACACGGGCAGCCTTTTGTGTTCGAGGCCTTCCACCGAATTGTCGTTCAGGTTCACGTGCGAAATGACGACGTCCGGGTCCTTGAAGGATTTTGGATCGACGGCGAATCCGTGGTTCTGGCTGGAGATTTCGACCGTGCCCGCGCTCTTGTTCAGCACGGGCTGGTTGCCGCCGCGATGGCCGAACTTGAGCTTGAAGGTGGCGCCGCCGAGCGCGTGCGCGAGCAGTTGGTGCCCGAGACAGATGCCGAACACCGGCAGTTTGCCGAGCAACGCGCGCAGGGTCGGGTAGATGTAGTCCAGCGCCGCGGGATCGCCCGGGCCGTTCGAGAGGAAAATGCCGTCGGGCTTCTGCGCGAAAATTTGCTCCGCCGTCGCCGTCGCCGGCATCACGATCACTTTGCAGCCGGCCTCTTCGAGCAGCCGCAGGATGTTGAACTTGATGCCGTAGTCCATCGCGACGACGCGGTACTTGCCCTGGAAGGCCGCGTTCCACTCGTAGGGCTGGGTCACGCTGACCTCGCGCACGAAGTCGCTGCCGGCCATGTCCTGCGAGGCGCGTGCTTTGGCGATCAGGCTCGCGGCGTTGAGGTCGATCGTGCTGATCACGGATTTCTTGGCGCCGTGCTCGCGCAGGTGCTTGGTGATCTTGCGCGTGTCGACGCCGTCGATCGCAATGATGCCGTTCTCGCGCAGGTAGTCCGGCAGGGACTTCGTCGCGCGCCAGTTGCTCGGCTCGAAGCAGCACTCGCGCATGACGAAACCGCGGCAGAAGGGTTTGCGGGACTCGATGTCCTCCGCGTTCACGCCGTAGTTGCCGATGAGCGGGTAGGTCATCGTGATGATCTGGCCGGCGTAGGACGGGTCCGTGAGGATTTCCTGGTAGCCCATCATGGACGTGTTGAACACGAGCTCGCCCGTGGCCTCGCCCTCCGCGCCGACGCTGCGCCCCTCGAAGACGAGTCCGTCTTCGAGCGCAAGCATAGTTTTCTTGTACGAAGAACCCATCGGAGGCAGCCCCAGATCGCCGCAGAGTGTAACAAAAATGGGGGGCGCGATCACTTGCGCACGGTTAGGGCGAACTCCAAGAGATCAACACAGAGTCACAGAGGACACAGAGAAACCCTTATTCATTCGAGCTTGAACTTCTCTGTGATCTCTGTGCCTCTGTGTTGATCTCCAAAAAATAATCGCCCCCGCAGGCGAACCTGCGGGGGCGAGAATTAATGTTGATTCAGGCGTTAGAACTTGATGCCCGTCTCGATGTACACGTAGTCCAGATCGTCGTCCTGGCCGTCGCCGCCGAGCATGCCATAACCGCTCTGCGTGACAATCGCGCCGCCTTGAACCGCATCACCCACGAAGAGGTGCGCGTAACCGGCTTCGAAGTACAGATCTTCGCTGTAGTTGTAGCGAGCGATGATCTCGAGTTCGAGGCCCAGGCTGCTGTCCGGGTTTCCGAAGTCTTCGACGGTCTGCAGGTAGTTGACCAAGCCCTTCAGGTTGATCGACTCGGTGACCTGCGCGCTGACGCCGCCGCCGACATTCCAGAAGTTCGAAAGGTCGGTGTTGTCAAGGAACTCGCTGTACTCGTGATCCGAGAACAGGCGGTTGAACGCGGCATCTTCGACCGCACCCGTGTCGTCCAGTTCCTGGCCGTCATAATACGCACCGTTCACGAAAATGCGCGGCTGCATGTTGACGTCGAAGGTGTAACCGACGGCGCCCTGTACTGCAAACGCACTCACGTCCACCAAGGGAGACGTGCCGCTATCGCCGAACTGATACGCGCCGTTCAGCGCCCAGTCAAACTGGCTACGGTTACCCGAGAAGCGCGCGCCCACCGTGTGGAGGGCCTGCGCCTCGGGAAGGCCGTTGATCGCCGTCGATGCGCCGTGGTAGAAGTAGTAGTAGCCACCGATCGACATGTTCTCGATGCCGGTGTATTCACCGTGGATACCGGAGAAGTTGATGTCGCCGCTGTGCTCGACCGTCAGATCCGTGAACGGACGGGTCCAGAACGCGCCTACGTTGAAGGTGTCGTTCTTGTAGGATCCCCACACGCCGTCAAACGACAGCCCGCGGAAGTTCGAGCTCGTGTCGTTGTTACCGATGAGGAACTCATCGCCTTGTTGGAACTCCGAACGACCGATACGCACCGTGATCGGGTAGCCCCACGCTTCGCGCATCTCGACGTAACCCTGGTAGAAATTCACCGGGGAGCCGCTCGAGTCGCCGTCGAAACCCGAAAGGGCCTGGCCACCAGAGCTGAAACCGCGATCCGAGTTGTAGTTCGAAAATCCGCTGTCCAAGCCGCGGAAACCGTCGCCGAAGACATCATAGCTGTCCAATTCAATGAACGCATGGACGTCGTCGGTGAAGTCGGCGTTGACGTTGATCTTCGTGCGCTGCTCAACCGCGAGCAAATCAGGGCCGTTATTATCGAATGACGTGTTGGCAAGCCAATTGCCACGAATACGCAGCGATCCACCGACCTGCACGTTCTGCAGCTCAGCGAAGGCCGGGATGGTCATTCCGACCATCATCGCGGCGACCAAAATAACTAATGTTTTACGCATGTCGCGTTTTCTCCTGTTGGAATTGCATTCAATGTCAGCCGGCAAGAGGCCGGCTGGCCTTACACACGGCGGAAATTCCGCCGTGCAGGGGAACCCCCTGCATGTCTATCAGTCAACATCCCACGACCCGGGCTACGATCGGTTGTACTGCTTCCTCAGCCTCGTATTCTTCGCCTCCTTTCCCCTAAGATTCGAGACCCGGTCGGATGGTATATTCAACTGTATATAGCAGAACTAACGCTGGCGCGGGGCGCCGAAACACTACGGGAAGGGCCCTAGCCCTCAATTCCCCCCTGAGAATTGTATCGCATTATAGGCACTTCGGCCATTTATGTCAAGAGTTTTATTGGTTCCTTTTTGGAACTTATCTCGCTCCGGGCGCTGGAGAATTCCCGGCCCCGAGCGTACTGCGTGTGAGAACAGGCCGAAGTGTTCAGCGGGCTGTTACCGCCGAAAGCGCCTCGAGCATGGCCCCGGGAGTAACAAACTTCTCTCTAGGCTTGCCGGAAACGCGACCCCGTTCGACCTCGGCAGCATCGATGCGCTGCCAATCCCCGAAGGAGACGACCCTGACCCTTCGGGTATTCAACAAGTCTAACACCGAAGAACCGGACGGGTTCTCGCAGGGCGTCAATCCGGACAAATCCTGAACAATCGCACCGACTGTTTGCTGACTGTCCGGCTTGTTGGTGCCTATAGTACCACTGGGACCCCGCTTGATCCAACCCGCGGTATAGACCCCAGGCACGATCTTCCCGTCCTCGGTCACCCGGCCGCCGGAGTTCGGGATGACTCCGGCGCGCGCATCGAAAGGCACCCCCGGCAGCGGAAGTCCGCGATACCCGACACTACGAAAGACGAGTCCGCAGTCCAGGGCCTCGGTCTGGCCCGTGCCCACGGCCTTCACCTGTAAAGGAGCGCCTTCGAGCCGGTTTTTTTCGAGGACTATATTCTCTACGTGGCCGTTGCCTCGGATTTCCACGGGACTCCGGCGGAAGAGGACGTGCAAACGCCGCCGGCCCTGCACCCGCTGATTCGCCGAATATTCCCGTAGGATTGCAACGATGCGATCCATGCCCGCGGACTCGGGGTGCCGGAGTTCCTCCTCCGACACGGCCTCGAGTTCGAGTTCGGCCGGCGCCACAAGCGGCGTGCAGTCCGCCATCTCTCCGATTTCTTTGATCTCAATCTGGGCAAATTTCGCCTGAACGGGCCCGCGTCGGCCGATCATGTAGACCTCGCGCACGCGGCTCTCGGCGAGCACATCGAGCGCATGCTGCGCGATGTCGGTCCCCTTGAGTTCGTCCACCGTGCGGCACAGCATGCGGCAAACGTCCACCGCGACATTGCCCTGCCCGATCACGACGGCGACTTCCTGGCTCAGATCGAAGACGCGATCGCGGAACTCGGGATGGCCGTTGTACCACGCGACGAACTCTGTGGCGGTGTGACTACCGGGCAAATCCTCGCCCGGAATGTTCAAGCGACGGTCCGAGTCCGCGCCGCTGGCGAAGATCACCGCGTCGTAAAAGCGCCGGAGCTCCGCCAGTGAAATGTCCACGCCCACGTTCACGTTGCCGAAGAAGCCGACATTGGGTCGGGCCGCGACGCGCTCGAAGATCTTGGTGACTGATTTGATCTTCTGGTGGTCGGGCGCAACGCCGTAACGCACGAGTCCGAAGGGGCAGGGCAGCTTTTCGAATAGGTCGGCCTGCACCTCGATGCCGGCCTTCACGAGCGACTCCGCCGCATAAAAACCGCTCGGGCCGCTGCCGACAATGGCAACGCGCAAGGGTCGCTCGATTGTCCCCAGAGAACTCATTGCGAGTGCGGCTTGGGCCCTGAAAAGCAAGAGGAAACCGGAGTGGATCGCGCGCGCGATCCGGCCCCCGGACGCCGCTGAGCATAGCGGCGCTCGTGCGGCGGGTCAAGCTGGGCGAGCCGACGCCCCACGGCGCGGTGTAACAATTCGCGGCCAAATCGGTATTAGGCATCGGGAATTTCTCCGTGCGTCCGCTTCCGAAGCTGACCGCTGCAATAAAATGCCGCGCTCAAAGCGTCAGTAGAAGCGTCGGCCGCAACATGGAACTGAGGATGTTGAAATGATCGACGTGAGTTTTAGCGCATCGAGTGCCGGTATTCCACACTTGGACGACATCGCTCGCGGACTTGAGCGGCATCTGCGGTTCGCGCCTCGGCACTCCGGCGCGGACGCGGCCTGCCTGCATCTCACCTCGCGTCGACTGCCGGGCCCCTTCGTCGTAAATCCCCAGCGCGGTGTCGTCGTGTCAACCTGGGAGAGCGGCGGCGTCTGCGGCTACACGGGGATTGGTCTCGATGACTACTTGCTCATCGCCAGCCTGCTCGCGCTCACGCAGTGGCGTGTGCTCCGCGGCAACCCGCTGTTGCGGATCGAAGACCTGAGGCATCCGCCGGAGGTGCACTGCCTCTTCGCCGGGCCGCATAGCGTGCAGGACTTCGCGCTGCTCCTCGATCCGCCGATCGCCTGCGGCGGCTGCGCGGACTTCTACCACTGTCTCGGCGCGGACTCGGAGTTGATCGCACTGCGTCAGGTCATCGCTAATGTGCTCGCGTCACAGACCTACGCCGCGGCGAAGTCCACCACTCGGCGCAACTAAAGCGGATTTCTTACTCGCGTTGTAGGGGCAATCCCCCGTGGTTGGGCCCATGCGCGGATGATCGCCCATCGCAGGGCGGCCACAGGGGGCCGCCCCTACTCACACGGATCGGCGTCGTCCGGCGAATCCGCCGGAGGATCGGAGCGAAAGAACTTACTCCCGCCCCGTCGTGATCGTGATTTTCACGCCGATGCCGCCTTCGCGCGTGTCCACGTATTGCAGGTAGCCGTCCTTCTTGAAGGAGACGACCGAGGCGCCCTCTTGCTCCATCACCGCGTCTTCTGCCCAGCCGTGCTCTTGGAAGTATTTCACGTAGTAGTCCATCACGTCGCGGGCGCTCGACCGCAGCTCCCCCGTCACTTTGTATTGCATCTTCGCGGCGTCCGTCGTCTCGGCCGCTGTTACCGTCATTTCAGGATGCGTGTGGAAATTCTTCGCGAACTCCTCCGGTAAAGTTACGGCCGGGTCTGCCGCGGGTGTAACGGCCGGCGGAGGTGTGGAGGCCGGCGCAGCAACGGGCGCAGCAGCCGGCACGGGCGCGGCGGCAGCTTGCGGAACCGAAGCCTCGGGTGACGATGCCTCCGGCCCGGAGGCCCGGTCGCAACCGGCGACGGCCAGCGCCACCGCGAACAATATAAGTAGAACGGCATAGCTACGCATTCGAGAGAAACTCCGATTCGGTTGACCCGGATTCGCCGCAGAACTCACCGCGACAGACGCCTATTCTAACACCTTGCGGCAGATTTCGTTGAGCACTTTGCCGTCCACCAAGTCGCCGAGTTCCTTCTTCATCGCCCCGGTGAGCTTGCCCGCGTGGTTGGCCTCGGGGTGCGCCGCGAGGTACGCGCGCACGCGCGTCTCGACCTCGGCCGCTGCGAGCTGCTTGGGCAGGAACTCCTCAAGCACGCGGATTTCTTCCTCCGTGGCCTTCGCTACGTCCTCGCGCCCGTGTTGCCGAAAAATCTCGATGCTCTGCTGCCGCTTCTTCACCTCCGCGCGCAACACCGCGATGGTCACCTCGTCCGTCACCGTCTCGCCCTTTTCCTTCTCCTTGAGCAACAGCGCGCCCTTCGCCATGCGCAGACACTCGAGCCGCACCTGGTTCCGGCTCTTGGTCGCTTCGGTGATCGCTTTCTGAATTTCGTCACGTACGCTCATCGATTTTCTCCCCTATCGCCGCATTTCGACCGTCCTCGGCCGCGCTGCGCCCGCCCTGCGCCGAGACTTCGCCGCGCGATTGTACACGTCCCGGCCCGGCGCAGAAGAAAAACGCAAAATGACCCGAAGAAGCAAAAGTCTTGCTCAGGCCCTCCGCTCTACCGTGGCGCTGCTGCGAATTCATCCACCTTCAAAGGAGCCGCCATGACGCAAAATCCCTCGCTCGTCCCCCAGCCGCAGACGCCTTACGAACGCCTGGGCTTCGCCGCGCCGCCCTCGCTGCTGCGCCGCCTCTCGACCGAGCACACGCCCTGGTTCGAGACCATCGAAGACATCCGCGCGGGCCTCGAATACGGCCGCAAGAACGCCCGCCTCCTCGAGTGGGTCCGCAGCCAAATGCGCCTGCGGCTCAGCCGAGTCGAGCGACGCTGCATTGAACTCTATTTCTTCGACGGGCTCAACTATCGCCAGTGCGCCGACGCCCTCGAGGTCAATGTCACCTCCGTCTACCGCGGCGTCAAGCGCGGCCTGCGAAAGCTCCGCAAGGCCGCCCGCGACTACCCGCCGCGCGAGGCCGGTCGGCGCCGCACCATCCGGCCGCGGCGATGACAGCGGCCCCTCAGGGGATGGGCTGGACCTTCGGTGGCATGTGGCTTCTAGCCCGTGCGCCTCCGGAGCGAGCATGCAGGTGAACACGAAACGGCGCTGTCCCGTGCGGTGCATGGGCTGGAAGCCACATGCCACCGAAACGCCGCGTCACTCCGCCGTCAACCCGCCCGTGCGCAACGCCGCGCTAAAGCGCACCAACGTCGCCGTCAGATCGCGCAGGCGATCGAGGACCGCCGTGTCCGTGATCTGATCGCCGTCGAAGGCGGTCTCGGCCGCGTACACAAATCTCGGCAAGACATATGATCGAAAATCCAGCATCAGCATGTTGGCCAAGGACATCACCGCCATGTAGCTGCCCTGCCCGCCGGCGGCGCACAAAAAACTCACCGGCTTGCGCGCCCAGGCTTGTCCGGTCAATTCGATCAGGTTCTTGGCCGAGGCGCCTGCGCTGTAGTTGTAAATCGGCGTGGCGAGGATGATGCCCTCGGCGTGCGAAATCCGCACGGCGAGTTCGACCACCGCCGGGTTTTCGTAACACGCGTCGCCGTCGCACGCGGGCAGCGCCAGCCCGCGCAAATCCACGTACTCCACGGCCGCACCGTGTTCCGCGAGCAGCGCTTGCGCGCGCAGCGCGAGCACACGGCTCTTGCTCGCGGGGTTCAGGCTCGAACTGATAACGAGGTGCGCCATGAGATCAGGCCTGCAACACGCCGTCGGCCGTAATCACCGCATTGCGCAGGCCTTCGCGCGACTCCACCGCAACGCCTGGCAGCACCACGCAACGTTCAAGCCGGATCGGATGCTTCACGCTGGCGCCCTCGCCGAGCACGGTATCCACCAACTCAGCGCCCGGCGCCACACTCGCGCCCGGGCCGAGCAGCGAGCGCCGCCCTTCCTTGCGCAGCACATGCGCGCAACACTCAATCAAGTCGCCGATGTAGGTCACGTTCATGTCCCACTCGACCACCGGCGCCATGCGCACCGGGTAGCCGTAGTCGATCAGTATCTGGATCGAATCGGTCAGCTCGTATTCGTCGCGCATCGCGGTGCGCGGCGTGCGGCGCACCGCTTCAAATATGCGGTCATCGAAAAGATAGATGCCGCAGCCCTTGATCCGGTTCGGCACGACGCGCGGCTTCTCGATCACCCGCCGCACCACACCGCCCTCGCCTGGAATCACCGAAAAATTCTTCCGGATCGCCGCCGCATCGGGCTCGTCTTTCACCGCGAGCACGGCCGCCGTGTCCGCGCCTTCGAAGAGCGCCGCCATGGCCGCCAGGTTGTCCACCTCAAAAAAGATGTCACCCAGCATCAACACAAAGGGCCGATCGACGTGCGATTCGAGTTGACCGACCGCATGCGCGAGACCGAGGCGCTTTTCCTGTTCGACGTAACGGATGCGCACGCCGTGGGCCGCGCCGTCGCCTAGCGTCTGGATGATTCGGTGGCCGAGATGGCCGATGACGATGACAACGTCCTCGATGCCAATCGTGCGCAGATGGTCGAGCTGATACGCCAGCAGAGGGCGGTTACAGACGGGCGCGATGGGCTTGGGCATCGCGTCTCCGAAGGGGCCCATGCGCGAGCCGTGGCCCGCCGCCAAAATCACCCCTTGGTATTGCCCCGATTTCATGCACTATACTCCGCGAACCGGCCACATCCGCGCGGCGGGAAGCGGCATCGTCCGCATTCTGACCGACCCGGCCGGAGCGCTGCAAGCCGCGCGGACGCCTCAGCGCCGGAGCGCCATGCGCGCCCTCGTCTTCGATGGAGAGCTACGCGTCGCCGACCTGCCCGAACCGCAGCCCGCGGCGGGCGAAGCGCTCGTGCGCGTGCTCAAGGCCGGCATCTGCAATACCGACCTCGAGATCGTCCGCGGCTACATGGGCTTTCGCGGCGTGCTCGGCCACGAATTCGTCGGCATCATCGAGCACGCGGCCAATCCCGCGCTCGTCGGCAAGCGCGTCGTCGGCGAGATCAACTGCGCCTGCCACCGCTGCGCGCTCTGCCAAATGGAGCTGCCGCACCATTGCACCAATCGCAGCGTCCTCGGTATTCAGGGACGAAACGGCGCCTTCGCGCAATTCCTCACGCTGCCGGAAGAAAACATTCATCTCGTGCCGAACTCGGTGAAGGACGAGGCCGCCGTTTTCACCGAACCGCTCGCCGCGGCCTTTCGCATTCTCGAACAGATCACGATCGAGTCCTCAAACCGCGTGATCGTGCTCGGTGACGGCAAACTCGGCCAGATCGTCGCGCAAGTCCTCATTCAACGCACGAAGAACCTGCTCGTCGTCGGCAACAACGAATGGAAGCTCGAACTCCTGCGCGGACTTTCTATCCCCGCCAAACATTCCGGCGAGCCGATCGAGCGTGGCCAAGCCGACGTCGTCATCGAGGCGACCGGCTCCTACGAAGGATTCCCGCGCGCCCTCGAACTTGTCCGTCCCGAGGGGACGATCATTCTCAAAACGACCGTCGCGCACCCCACCGCCTTCGATCTCAGCCTGCCCGTCATCCACGAAGTGCGAATCATCGGCTCGCGCTGTGGCCCCTTCCGCCCCGCGCTCGACGCCCTCGCCCGCGGCACCGTGCAAGTCGCGCCGCTCATCACGGACCGCTTCTCGCTCACGGACGCCCTTGGCGCCTTCGAGCGCGCCACCCAAAAGGACGTCCTTAAAGTCATCCTCGAGGTCACCCGCGACGCCTAACACAAGACGTAGCAAGGCGTAGGGTGGGCTTCAGCCC
>VFKU01000412.1 GCA_009885415.1 Rhodothermota bacterium | reverse complement strand
CTCAGTTGGTTAGAGCGGGTGACTCATAATCACTTGGTCGAAGGTTCAAGTCCTTCCGGCCCCACCAAATCAATCCATGCACTTCGATGGTTTTCCGGCCCTGATTTTATTTCTCAGTCCGCGTCCGGCGCTCAAGATCCGGCCCACATCCAACTCTCCCTACTTCCCCGATCCGGCGACAGCATGTTCTCGACCGCTCTCGTTCAGCGCGAGAAAAATCGGCTCGAACAGCGGACGCAAAACCATAGCGCCCGGCGGCGTCAGGTGGTCCTTGTCCCGATACAACGCTTTTCCGTCCAACGCGATACGACACCGGCCAAAGCTGTTTACAAATAGATCGGTCGGATTCAGCACGACCACGTTTGGATACCGTTCGGAGAGTCCTTCAAATAACGTGTCTTGACGGTGGTACGCCTCAAGATGCTCGGCCAGGGACAATCCCAGTTTATTCGGGTCGCGGCGATTAAACACCGCCGTAGCGAGATCCCTCGGCACGTCTCGCGGATGTTCCGGTACTTGCCTAAGAATCCAGATTCTGGTTCCGGCGTCTTGGAGCGCGTCCATCGTGGCGAGAATCCCGCTACGGAGCCGCGCCGTCCCCTTGTCGGTCTCGATATATCCACCCCAACGCGCGATCAGGACCACGTCCGGGATGTGCTTGGCGTGGATAAATTCGAGGACCGCTGAATTGAAAGCGGTACCGTCGTCCTTGGGACTATTTCTATTGTCCGATTTGTAGCCTTTCAAGGGGGCGGTCGCCAAATGCGTTGCCGAGACACCGCGGACGGAATGTTCCCTGCACAGGAGGTCCAATACCGGCATCGCCGCCATCGCGTGGCTATCACCCCAGACAAGCAAGTCGATCGGCCGCCCTTTGTCGCCGCTGCCGATCTCGGGGAAGTCCCCCGCCTGCGCCTGCTTCAGCTCCACCCCGCGAGGATAGTCATGGTCGCCCACTGCATTCGCATACTCTTGCACCGCGGGCGGCATCCTCGAAGGGAATCCGCCCGATGCGTGTATCGTCAGACCCGAAACAAAGAGCAGCACGGTGACGACGCCGGCTAAGCGGAAAATCTGCCGCCGGCTCTTCAGAAGTTTACGTTTACGAAACGGAGTCTCGACGAATTTCCAGGAAAATATGGCGAGGACCGCGCTAATGAGCAGGAGCACAACTCTATTACGAACGGAAACGTCGCCGAGCGACCAGTACTTGGAATAAACCAGCACCGGCCAATGCCAGAGGTAGAGCGAGTAGGAAATAAGCCCGATGAAAACGACGGGCCTCATCGAAAGCAGCGCCCCCAAAGACGTCAACCGCCGGCTGTTCGACCAAATCACAAAAGCCGTGCCGACGCACGGCAAAGCGGCGGTCGCCCCCGGAAACCGGGTCTTGCTGTCGTAAAAAAACACCGCGCACAAGACTGCAATGAACCCGCCCCAGCTCGTTAGCTCCGTTGTCGTGCGACCGAAGGCGCGCTGCCCGGGAAATGCCGCGAGTATAGAACCGATCATCAGTTCCCAGGCCCGGGTCGGCAGGAAGTAAAAGTTTTCCGACGGATACATGTAGCTGCAATACACGCTCAGGTCGAAAGAAATGGCGCTGAGCACTCCGAGCGCGACGACAAGCGAAGCGCGTGAAAAGCGCTTCAATCCAATTAAGAACAGGGGAAACAGCAAATAGAATTGCTCCTCCACCGCGAGCGACCAGGTGTGAAGGAGCGGCTTTACCTCGGCCGCCTGTGCGAAGTAGCCTGACTCGCGCCAGAAGTAGACGTTCGCAAGAAGCATGGCTTGGGCGGACGCGGATTGACCGAGCTTCTGGAAGTCTCGCGGCATCAATAGAAACCAGCCGGCGACGAGAGAGAAACCAACCACCGCCGTGAGCGCAGGCAGAATGCGGCGCATCCGGCGCTCCCAAAATTCAACAATATGGAAGTGGCCCCCATCGATCTCCTTGAGTATGAGACCCGTGATGAGATAGCCGGAGATCACGAAGAAAACATCCACGCCAACGTAGCCGCCCGGGAAACCAATGTCGGCGTGATAAAAAAGCACCGCAAGAACGGCGACGGCCCGGAGACCGTCAATATAGCCGCGATAGGTTGTAGAATTTCCCTTCACCGAACTCATGGCAGGCAAGGGGCGGCAAGTCGCCGAAGACAACGACGGTGAAGACCCACGACGGTCACTCGATGCGCAACCTCGCCGGTAATATGCACACCGTTCCGGCCGTTCCGCAGACGAGCGCAGCCAAGCCGAGGACGCGAAACGCCAAGCAGGGATGGACAGGAGAACTCATGGCCGTTCCACAGTCCTCGTCATTTTCCCGACGCACCCCCTGATGTCAACCGACTGTCCCAAGCATACACGTGAACCTTCGAGCAAGGGTATCTCCATGAGTTCTTTGAAAACTTTTTATGTAATGGTATCTGTCCGTCGCCGTGTGTTTTTCGCCTCATGCTTCCTGCGACGCATGCCTTAGAGACAACTGTCTATCCGCCGGAGGTCTGCTCCATGACCTGCCTCCCCGAAACCATCATAGCGAGTAGCGCGGCTACGACGAAGTAATCTCGTCAACCCTATTTTCGCTGCTTATCGCCCGTATACACGCACGTCAAGACTGGTTCTTCAGGTTTTGGAATCGCTTCTAGACACTTGCACTCCACAAGATTTACAATCCCACGAACCAGTGCGCTAAACGAAGGAAAGGAAGTGTTCCGATGAATCCGAACAAAGCACTTTGGGAGAAGGGCGACTTTACGCGTATTGCGGAAAATATGCGAGAAAGCGGCGAGGCGCTCATCAAGAATCTCGGGATAACAAAAGGACTCAAGGTCTTAGATCTGGGATGCGGTGATGGCACGACGGCATTGCCGGAGGCGAGACTAGGCGCGGAGGTGCTGGGCGTCGATATCGCGAGCAATCTTGTCGAAGCCGGGAACAAGCGCGTAAAGGCCGAGGGCCTCACGAACATCAAATTTCAGGAAGGCGATGCGACTAATTTGCACGATCTGAAAGACAAGTCTTTCGATCTCGTCGTGAGCATCTTTGGGGCCATGTTCGCGCCAAAGCCCTTTGACGTGGCCAAGGAGATGGTCCGCGTGACCCGGCCCGGAGGCAGGATCGTTATGGGGAACTGGATTCCAAATGATCCGACTCTGGTGGCGCAGATTCTGAAAATCAGCTCCTCCTACTCGCCGCCGCCGCCCGAGGGCTTCATTAGTCCGATGACGTGGGGCGTCGAGAGCAACGTGATCGAGCGATTCGGCAGCGCGGGGATCCCCAAAGAGAAGATTTCTTTCGTCCGCGATACGTATACCTTCCGATATCCCGGCGCACCCTCACAGCTTCTTGCTGCATTCAGAAAATATTACGGACCCACCATGAATGCCTTCGAAGCCGCGGAAAAGAACGGCCGAACAGAAGACTTGGCGAAGGAGCTGGATGCTCTATTCAACGCCCAAAACAAGAGCCCAAGCAAGGATGCCACCTCGATTCCCGCGACGTTCTTGCGTGTCACCGTCACGGTCTAGACATTCGCTAAGCGCGATACTCTGCTGATAGCACCGGCAGGAAGCTCGGCTCGATATGGGTCAGAATCATCTCCCGTAGGCTAGGGCACCTTTTGCTTTTTTCCGATACGAAATCAGTAGTGTCCGGTTAAATCGAGTCCGGTTCGCATGAAAGCCAATATTGGCGCGGCCTATCGGGTGTTTTTGTTTGGTGTCGATTTGAATCTTGTGTCGTCGTTTTTGGGTACCGTTCCGGGGTCAACACTCCCCGGGGTACGCCATGAACGTAGGCAAGACGTTGTTTGCGCAGATCATGGAGTTTGTGCCGTGGACGAGTTTTTCGCGGATCGTGGATCGCTACGCGGGCAATGCCGGTGTGCGCCGCATGACCTGCGCCGAACAGTTTCGCGTCATGTCGTTTGCACAGTTGACGTGGCGCGAGTCTTTGCGCGACATCGAGGTGACCCTGGGGGCCAATGCCAGCAAACTTTATGCGATGGGGTTGCGCCATCGCGTGCATCGCTCCACCTTGACCGATGCGAACGACGCGCGCGATTGGCGCATCTGGGCCGACGTGGCGGCCGTGCTCATTCGCCGCGCCCGCAAGCTCTACAGCGACTCCGATTTGGGACTGGAACTGAACAACACGGTCTACGCGCTGGATGCGACCACCATCGACCTGTGTCTCTCCGTGTTCGACTCGGCGCCGTTTCGTTCCACCAAGGCGGCGGTGAAGCTGCACACGCTGCTGGACTTGCGCGGCGCCATTCCTGCGTTTATTCATATCAGCAGCGGCAAAATGCACGAGGTCAAGGTGCTCGATTTTCTGCCCATCGAGGCGGGGGCCTTCTACGTGATGGATCGCGGCTACCTGGATTTTGCCCGGCTCTACAGACTGCATCAAACCGGGGCCTTCTTCATCACGCGCGCCAAGCGCGGCATGGACGCCCGGCGGGTATACTCAAGCGCCACCAGTCCGCACCGGGCCGCCGATGGCCTGAATGCGGAGGGGTTTGCTGATTCTCGGGGTCTCGAGAGTGTAGGGCGTGCCGGTGTTGCCCTTGACGTTGATGACGTCTCCGGATGACGCGGCGGTCGCGGCGGAACCCAGGGTCCGAAATGGCGCGGAAAATGTCCCCAATTCAACGCCGGTGTATGCGAAATCTACCCAAATTGGCGGCGGCGAGACGTCGATGATCCACGACTCGGTGTCCGTACCACCTGGGCCCGACACAGTAATCGTAACATTCACGGGACCGAAGGCATAGCTGGCGCTCCACGTGACTCGGCCTGTGCTGGAATTGATCGCTATGTTCGTCGGCGGGCTGGCCGGAGCCGTCAGCGACCACGTCATGGTGCCCGAGCCCTGCGCAAGTGTCGGCGTGACGCTGTAGCCGTCTCCGTCGATGATAAACGTGTCGTCGATGGCGTTGATGATCGGGATGATCGGATTGACCGCGACGACCCACGACTCGGTATCGGTACCGCCGGGACCCGTGGCCTGAATAGTCACATTGACCGGATTGAAGGCATAGTCGGCCGTCCACGTCACCCGGCCTGTGGTCGTATTGATGGCCATGTTCGTCGGAAGGCTGGCCGGAGCAGTGAGCGACCACGTCATGGTGCCTGAGCCCTGTGCAAGTGTCGGCGTGACGCTGTAGCTGGCCCCGTCAGTGACAATCGTGTCGTTGATGGCGTTGATGATCGCGATTGTCGGGCTGACCCCGATGACCCATGACTCGGTATCGGTACCGCCGGGACCCGTGGCCTGAATGGTCACGTTGACCGGATTGAATGCATAGTCCGCCGTCCACGTCACCTCGCCTGTGGCGGTATTGATGGTCATGTTCGTCGGAAGGCTGGCCGGAGCAGTGAGCGACCACGTCATGGTG
>VFKU01000127.1 GCA_009885415.1 Rhodothermota bacterium | reverse complement strand
TACGCCGGGAAAAATGGCGTTGCAACTCACACGCCGCGAATGGCGCTATCGCGGTGGGGTCTTCCGCGGGAGCTCGTCTCCCGGAACGTCGGAGAGTCGTTCCACGCCGCCATTGCTGGAGTCGCCGGTGCCGCCTGGGCCGAATTCCTTGCGTGCGGCGGCGAGGTCTTCCAGGCGGGCCATGATCAAGGCATTGACGGTGTTCTCGGGGTAAATCCCGTCGACATCGGCTTCCCCTGCCGGCAGTCCGGTGATGATTTCCATGCCTTGGTCGATGGTCTCGACCGCGTGGAGGTGGAATCGCCCCTCGCGTACGGCCTCGACGACATCGGCGCGCAGCATGAGGTGCTGGACGTTCGAGGCCGGTATGATCACGCCCTGGCGGCCGGTGAGCCCCTTGGCTTTGCAGACGTCGAAGTAGCCTTCGATCTTTTCGTTCACCGCGCCGATGGCCTGGACTTGACCGTGCTGGTTGACCGAGCCGGTGACGGCGAAGCCTTGGTCGATGGGTAGGAGCGCAATCGCCGACAACAAGGCGTACAGCTCGGCGGAGGAGGCGCTGTCGCCGCTGATCGGCCCGTAGGACTGCTCGAAGACAAGACTGGCCGAGAGCGAGAGCGGCAAGTCCTGGGCGTAACGCCCCGCGATGTAGCCCTGCAAAATTAGCACGCCCTTGGAGTGCAGCGCGCCGCCGAGCTCGACTTCGCGTTCGATGTCGATCACGTTTCCGTCGCCCAGGCGGACGCGCGCGGTGATGCGGCTCGGGTGGCCGTAGTAGAGATCGCCGAAGGGGAAGACGGCGAGGCCGTTCACCTGCCCGACGCGCGCGCCGTCGACGTCCAAGAGCATGATGTTGCGCGTGGTCATCTCGCGGAGCTCTTCCTGCATGCGCCCGGTGCGATATACCTGCGCGTCGATCGCGCGATCGACGTCCGCCGCCCCGACTACGTTCTTCCCCGCCTTGCGCGCGAAGTGTTCGGACTCCCGCAGCAGGTCTCGCACGCCTCGGAGGTGGACGGTGAGTTTTTGCGCGTCGCCGCTGAGACGCGCGCTGTGCTCGATGACCCGCGCGACGGCCTGCCGGTCGAAGGGGCGCAGCTCGCAGCGCTTGGCGATGGACGCGATCAGGTGCGCGTAGGTCTCTTCATTCCCCGCGCGGTCCATGTCGCTGGCAAAGTCGGCGAGCACTTTGACGAGGTCGGCGAACTCGGCGTCGTATTCGCGCAGGAGGTAATACAAGAGCCGCGTGCCGAGTAGGACGACTTTCACCTTCAGCGGCACGGCCTCCGGCTCGAGCGAGACTGTGCTGACAATGCCGAGCGCCTGCCCGAGCGATTCGATTTTCACTTCGCCGCCGCGCAGTGCGCGCTTAAGGGCATCCCACGAGAAGGGGCTCATCAAGACCTTGTCGGCGTGCAACACGAGGTAGCCGCCGTTGGCCTGCAAGAGCGCGCCGGTGCGAATCAGCGTGAAGTCGGTCACGAGGTTGCCCATTTGCGAGAGGTGTTCGACACGCCCGATGAGGTTTTCGTGGGTCGGGTTTTCCTCGAAGATCACCGGCGCGCCGGAGTCGGCCGCGTGCGTGACGAGCACGTTCACCCGGTAGCTGCGGAGCACGGCCGATTCCACGAGCCACGAGGGCGCGACAGGCATGCCGTCCACCATGGCGGGCCGCTCACCCTCGCTGTGCGCGCGGATCAGCGCCTCGGCGTTCTCCATCAAGTCGGCCTTGACCGCGTCGAGGTAGCCCAGCACCGGCGCCATTTTCTCGTACTTCACGCGCAACTCGTTCAGCAGCGGCTCGAAGGCGCGCCGCGCGACATCGCGGTTGAGTTCCTTGAGCTTCTGCCGCGCCGCCCGCTGCACCCGCGGCGCCTGTTGCATAATCTCGATGATCTCTTCCTGGAAACTCTCGGCCTTCTCTTGCCGCCCCTCGCGTTCTTTCCTCGGAAGCTGATCCACCTGTTCGGGCGTCATCGGCTCGCCGTTGAGCGTCGGCGAAAACACGATCCCGGTCGGCGTCCATTCCACCTTCAGTCCGGCCGCCTCCGCCCTCGCATGGACCGCCTCCAGCGCCTTGTTGGGCTCAGCGAAGCTTTCCTGTTCGAGCGCCTCACGCCGCTTCCGATACTCATCACTCTCGAAGGCCGTGGGTACGACCCGCCGCACGTCCTCGACGAGCTGCTCCATGTCGTACTGGAATTCCGGGCCGCGGCCGGCCGGCAGCCGCACGGCGCGGGGTTTCTGCGGATCGTCGAAGTTGTTTACATAGCACCAATCGTCCGGCGTGGGTTCCTGGGGGGCGCGCTGACGCAGAAACTGTTCGACCAGCGTGCGCTTGCCGGTC